>NZ_JBCPSP010000044.1:0-42203 GCF_051129895.1 Pseudomonas sp. Je.1.5.c | reverse complement strand
GGGCAAGCCCGCTCCCACGCGCCGCTCCCATTACCCTCTGGAGAGGTGTTACAGGATGTAGCGCGACAGATCTTCGTTCTGCGCCAGCTCACCGAGGTGGCTGTTCACATACGCGGCATCGATGCGAATCGGCGCTTCGTCATGCGCGCTGGCCAGGTCGCCAGCACTGAACGACACCTCTTCGAGCAAACGCTCGAGCAGGGTGTGCAGGCGACGCGCACCGATGTTCTCGGTCTTCTCGTTGACCTGATAGGCAATCTCGGCCAGACGCTGGATGCCGTCGCCGACGAACTCGATGTTGAGGCCTTCGACCTTGAGCAGCTCGCGATACTGTTCGGTCAGCGAGGCATGCGGCTCTTGCAGGATGCGCTCGAAGTCGCCCGGGGTCAGTGCCTTGAGTTCAACGCGAATCGGCAGACGGCCTTGCAGCTCCGGCACCAGGTCGCTCGGCTTGCTCAGGTGGAACGCGCCAGAAGCGATGAACAGGATGTGGTCGGTCTTGACCATGCCCAGCTTGGTGTTGACGGTGCAGCCTTCGATCAGCGGCAGCAGGTCGCGCTGCACGCCTTCACGGGAGACGTCGGCGCCGCCAACATTGCCACGCTTGGCAACCTTGTCGATTTCGTCGATGAACACGATACCGTGCTGCTCGACCGCTTCCAGGGCCTTGGCCTTGAGCTCTTCTTCGTTGACCAGACGGCCCGCTTCTTCTTCGCGGACCATCTTCAGCGCTTCCTTGACCTTGAGCTTGCGTGCTTTGCGCTTGCCCTTGCCCATGTTGGCAAAGAGGCTTTGCAGCTGGTTGGTCATCTCTTCCATGCCGGGTGGCGCGGCGATTTCGACGCCCATGGATTCGGCGACTTCGATCTCGATTTCCTTGTCGTCCAGCTGGCCTTCGCGCAGGCGCTTGCGGAACAGCTGACGGGTGTTGGAGTCGCTGCTCGACTGCGAAGCTTCTTCGGCGAAGCTGCTGGCGCTGCGCGCCTGTGGCAGCAGGGCGTCGAGGATACGGTCTTCGGCGGCGTCTTCGGCGCGGTGGCGCACGCGAATGATTTCCTGCTCGCGGAGCATCTTCAGCGCAGCGTCGGCCAGGTCACGGATGATCGACTCGACATCACGGCCAACGTAGCCGACTTCGGTGAACTTGGTCGCTTCGACCTTGATGAACGGCGCGTTGGCCAGCTTGGCCAGGCGACGGGCGATTTCGGTCTTGCCGACGCCGGTCGGGCCGATCATCAGGATGTTCTTCGGCGTCACTTCAGCGCGCAGCTCGGCAGGCAGCTGCATGCGCCGCCAGCGGTTGCGCAGAGCGATGGCCACAGCGCGCTTGGCGTCTTCCTGGCCGATGATGTGGCGGTTGAGTTCGTGGACGATCTCGCGGGGGGTCATGGACATGATCAATGTGGTCCTTGGGCGCAGTGGGTCAGCGTGGGAAAGCCCAACCACCGGGGTTGGGCGCCAAGACAGCTGATCACTCGGCCAGGTCCTGCTCCTCGATGGTCAGGTTGTGGTTGGTGAACACGCAGATGTCGCCAGCGATATTCAGGGCGGTCTCGGCGATTTCGCGGGCCGAGAGGTCGGTCTTGTTCAGCAGCGCGCGGGCAGCGGCCTGGGCGAAGGCGCCGCCGGAGCCCATGGCGATCAGGCCATCTTCCGGTTCGACTACATCACCATTGCCGGTGATGATCAGCGAGGCGTCCTTGTTGGCCACTGCCAGCATGGCTTCCAGGCGGCTCAGGGAGCGGTCGGTACGCCATTCCTTGGCCAGCTCGACGGCGGCGCGGACCAGGTGGCCCTGGTGTTTTTCCAGTTGGCCTTCAAAGCGCTCGAACAGGGTGAAGGCATCGGCGGTGGCACCGGCGAAGCCGGCGATGACCTGGCCGTGGTACAGGCGACGAACTTTTTTCGCGTTGCCTTTCATCACGGTGTTGCCGAGGGAAACCTGGCCGTCGCCCGCCATGACGACTTTGCCGTGGCGGCGGACTGAAACGATGGTAGTCAAGGGAGAGTCTCCACGCAGCGGGGCGAAAATGCCTGATGCAGACTCATATGGGGGGAGGGGGGAAGAATTTCAACCGGGGAGGATGAATGGTCGACTAAGGCAGGCGTAGGGTCGTCGGTGCTTTGCCCACTCACTATGGATTGAGTAGGCCGCTTTGGGGCCGCGCTGCGGCCCTTCGCGGGCAAGCCCGCTCCCACAGGTACCGCGCCGTCCATGAGAGCAGCGCTCACCCTGTGGGAGCGGGCTTGCCCGCGAAGGGCCGCAGCGCGGCCCCATCAATGGATCAGGCCTCGTGGCAGACGTGGCCATCGACCAAGGTATAACGCACCGCACTCGGTAGGCAGTGGCCGATGAACGGGCAGTTCTCGCCGCGTGACAGCCATTGTTCGCCAGCTACGGTCGATGCCTTTGGATCGAACAGCACCAGGTCCGCCGCACCGCTGACCTTCAGCTCACCGGCCGGCAGACGCAGCGCCTGCGCCGGGCCTGCGGTCAGGCGTGCGAGCAGGGTCGGCAGATCGAGCAAGCCGTCTTCGACCAGGGTCATCGCCAGCGGCAGCAGCAGCTCGACACTGCTGATACCCGGCTCGGTAGCGCCGAACGGCGCCAGCTTGGCATCGCGCTCGTGCGGTTGGTGATGGCTGGAGATCGCCTGAATAACCCCCGACTTGACCGCTGCACGCAGACCGTCACGGTCGGCCGCAGTGCGCAGCGGTGGCTGCACGTGGTACAGGCTGGAGAAATCACGCAGCGCCTCGTCGGTGAGGATCAGCTGGTACAGCGCCACATCGGCCGTCACCGGCAGGCCAAGCTCTTGCGCCTGGGCGATCAGCCGCGCGCCACGGGCGCTGGTGATCTGGGTGAAGTGCGCGCGCACGCCGGTCTGCTCGACCAGCAGCAGGTTGCGCGCCAGGGCCACGGTTTCGGCACTTTCCGGAATCCCCGGCAGGCCGAGGAAGCTGGCCATGGCGCCTTCATGGGCCAGGCCGCCGTGCGACAGGTCGCGATCCTGCGAGTGAAAGACCACGGTCAGGTCGAAAGTCGCGGCGTATTCCAGGGCGCGGGCCAGGGTGCGGTTGTTGGGGATTTCCTTCAAACCGTTGCCGAATGCCACGCAACCGGTGTCGCGCAGGGCGACCAGTTCGGCCAGTTGCTCGCCTTCCAGGCCCTTGGTCAGGGCGCCGATCGGGTAAACCTTGCTGTTGCCGGCCTCGCGGGCGCGGTCCAGCACCAGTTCGGCGACCGCCGAGGTGTCCAGCACCGGGCGGGTCTGCGGCGGGCAGCACAGGCTGGTGACGCCACCGGCGACTGCGGCGCGGGTTTCGCTGGCGATGTTGCCCTTGCGGCTGTAGCCCGGCTCGCGCAGGGATACATCGAGGTCGACCAGGCCAGGGGCTGCTACCAGGCCGTCGGCCTGGATCGTGCGGCTGGGGTTGAAGCCGGCAGGGGCGGCGCCTAGGGCAACGATCCGGCCGTTTTCCAGGTGCAGGTCGGTGATGGTGTCCAGGCCGCTGCTGGGGTCAATCACCCGGGCGCCAAGAATGCTGATACTCACAGGGCGTTCTCCAGGTCCAGTAGTCGTTGCGCGTTCTGTCCGCTCATGGCCATCGACAGCACGGCCATGCGTACGGCAATGCCGTAGGTGACCTGGTTGAGGATCACCGAGTGTTGGCCGTCGGCCACGGCCGATTCGATTTCCACGCCGCGGTTGATCGGGCCAGGGTGCATGACGATGGCATCCGGCTTGGCTCCGGCCAGGCGTGCGGTGGTCAGGCCGAACAGGCGGTAGAACTCACCTTCGCTGGGCAGCAGGCCGCCGGCCATGCGTTCACGCTGCAGGCGCAGCATGATCACCACGTCGACGTCCTTGAGGCCTTCGGCAAGATCGGTGTAGACCTTCACCCCGTATTGCTCGATGCCTACTGGAATCAGGGTCTTCGGGCCGATCACGCGGATGTCCGGGCAACCCAGAGCCTTGAGCGCGAGCATGTCCGAGCGGGCTACGCGCGAATGCAGGATGTCGCCGACGATGGCCACCGAGAGGTTCTCGAAGCTGCCCTTGTGGCGACGAATGGTGAGCATGTCGAGCATGCCCTGGGTTGGGTGCGCGTGGCGGCCGTCGCCGCCGTTGATCACTGCCACATCCGGGCAGACGTGTTCGGCGATGAAGTGCGCCGCGCCAGAGTCGGAATGGCGCACGACGAACATGTCGGCGGCCATCGCTTCAAGGTTGCGCAGGGTGTCGAACAGGGTCTCGCCTTTGCTGGTCGAAGAGGTCGACACGTTCAGGCTGATGACGTCGGCCGACAGCCGTTGGGCGGCCAGTTCAAAGGTGGTGCGGGTGCGGGTCGAGTTCTCGAAGAACACGTTGCACACGGTCTTGCCGCGCAGCAACGGGACTTTCTTGACGGCCCGGGCGCCGACTTCGAGGAACGAGTCGGCAGTGTCGAGGATCTCGGTGAGCAGTTCGCGAGGCAAACCGTCGAGCGAGAGGAAGTGGCGCAGCTGGCCCTGATCATTGAGCTGCAGCGGGCGCTTGGCGTCGAATGGCGTCATCGCGGGGGACTCTTAAAGGGCGGAAGCGGTGGCGAGGTCCTGGCGCTCGAGGGCGAGCGGTGCGGGTCCGGTCAATTTTACCCGCTCATGGGCGGCCAGCGACAGGGTGGCACCGAGCACATTGGGACGGATCGGCAATTCGCCGGCATCCAGGTCCAGCAGGCAGACCAGGGTGACACTGGCGGGGCGGCCATAATCGAACAGTTCGTTGAGCGCGGCGCGAATGGTGCGACCGCTCATCAGCACGTCATCGACCAGCACCAGGTGCTGGCCTTCGACTTCGAAGGGCAACTCGGAGGGACGCACCTGCGGGTGCAAGCCATTCTGGCTGAAATCATCGCGGTAGAACGACACGTCGAGGGTGCCCAGCGGGCTTGTGTCGGCCAGCTCCTGTTGCAGGGCCTGGGCTACCCACACGCCACCGGTACGGATGCCGATGAAGCGTGGCTCGGCAATGGCGCGGCGGGCCAGGTGGGCGCGTAGGTCGACGGCCATCTGCCGGATCAGCTCGGCGGGATTGGGTAGGCTCATTGCGTGCTCCTCGGGGCGCCGGGTTGGCCCGGCGGCAAAGCGAATGAAGGAATTAGGTGTTGGCCTCCAGCCAGCCCTGCAACAGCAGCGCTGCGGCGATGGCGTCGACCGGATTGTCACGGTAGCTGCCGCGCTGGCCGCCACGGGCCATGCGCTCGCCCTTGGCTTCGAAGGTGGTCAGGCGTTCGTCGTGGGTGTGCACCGGCAGGTTGTAGCGCCCGTGCAAGCGATTGGCGAATTTTTGCGCGCGGGCGCTCATGTCGCTGGGCGTGCCGTCCATGTTCAATGGCAGGCCGACGACGATGGCATCGGGCTTCCATTCTTTGATCAGTTTTTCTACCTGGGCCCAGTCGGGGATGCCGTCCTGGGCTTTGAGGGTGCACAGCTCGCGGGCTTGGCCGGTGATCACCTGGCCCACCGCGACGCCGATCTGTTTGGTGCCGTAGTCAAAACCCAGCAGCAGGCGTAGCTCGCTCATCAGGCGTGGCCCGCCTGGCTGGTCAGCAGGCTGAGGTTGATCCCCAGCAGTGCAGCGGCAGCTTCCAGGCGCTGCTCGCTGGCCAGGCCAAAGATGATCTCGGCATCGAACGGGCAGTTGAGCCAGGCGTTGTCGGCCAGCTCAGCTTCCAGTTGACCTGCTTCCCAGCCGGCGTAACCCAAGGTAATCAGGCTCTGTTTCGGCCCGTTGCCTTCAGCGATGGCGAACAGCACATCCTGCGAGGTGGACAGCGACAGGCCGTCGAGCTCGATGGTGGCCTGGAAGCTGCGCTCCGGGGTGTGCAGGACGAAGCCACGGTCGGTTTGGACCGGGCCACCTTGGTAGATCGGGATCTGCAGGGTGCTGGCAGGCGCCTCATCGTCGGGGCGCAATTGCTCGAGGATGTCGGCCAGGTTCAGCTCCTGGGGCCGGTTGACCACCAGGCCCATGGCGCCATTGGCGTTGTGCTCGACGATGTAGGTCAGGGTCTGGGCAAAGTTCGGATCGGCCATGTGCGGCATGGCGATCAGGAACTGATGCTTGAGGTAACTCGGCGTGAGGGTTTTCATGGGGGATAGTGTGGCGCCAGGTGGCGAGACTGACAAGGTGCTGCACAGTGTCTGCAGTCCCGACCGCACACTGTCGTGCATTGGATAGGTCATTGGCAGCGCTGCCCGACCTTGTGGGGGCGGGCTTGCCCGCGAAGAGACCGGTTTGAGCACCCTTGTGGATGGCCAGGCTTCGCCCTCGTTCGCGGGCAAGCCCGCTCCCACAGGGTGGGTGCCAGATCAACCCATCAGCATGGGTTCAGTAATGGCCTAATTGCTCGACAAGCGGTCGCCGCGGGCAAAGCGCCAGGTGCGGATGATCTCCAGGCGATCGAACTCGGCCAGATCCCCGGTAAACGGCGCAAATGGCGCCGCCAGGCGCACAATGCGTTGGGCGGCCTGGTCGAGCACCGGTTGGCCGGACGACTCCAGGACCAACACCTCATACAGCGAGCCATCGCGATTGATCGACACCATCATGCGCAAATTGCCGTAGATCTGCTGGCGGCGGGCATCGTCGGGATAATTGAGGTTGCCGACCCGCTCGACCTTCTTGCGCCATTCCTCTTTGTACCAGGCGCCTTTGTCGCGCATGGTCGAGGCGGCATTGAGGCGGTGGATGCGCGGGCGCTTGGCATACAGCTGTTGTTCGTTGGACAGCTCTGCCTCAAGGCTGGCGATCTGGCTGGACAGCTGCGAGCTGTCGAAGTCGGGCGTAGCCGCGGCAGGCTTGGGCTGTGGCTTGCTTTCCTTGGGCTTGGGCTCGACCTTGTGCAGCTTGCTCGCCTGCGTGGCCACCGCGGACTTGTGTGGCGCCGGCGGGGTCTCGGGCTTGGCCGCAGGGGGCGGGGTGACCTTGTTGATCTTGCTGTCCTGGAACGGCGCAAGTTCGGTGGTCTTGGGCACCGCCTTCTTGTCCAGGGTGCCGCTGCCTTGCTGATTGTCCTGGGCCTGGAAGTCGGCCCTCTCGGGCGGCTTTTCGCTCTTGAAGGTGGCCAGGGTGATGTCCATGGTGTGGCGGATTTCACTGGGCTTGACCACGGTAAAGCCGACGCCAAGGATCAGCGCCAGGTGCACCAGGGCAGCCAGGAACAGGGTAAAGCCGAGCCGGTCCACCGGGCGAACGCGGGGTGGCAGCATGTCGGCAGGGATGTCGGCGGGCAGCGTCATCAGGTATCCAGCAACCGCGAAGCGGGGCAGCAGGTCAGGTGAAAAAGACCCGCATCATACCCCACTGCGCGGTTTTGCTCCGCGTTGGTGGTCAGCGCGCCTTGAGCTTGCGATCAATGGCGTCCATCAGCTGCGCACCAATCTGGGTGCCAAAGGCGTTGTCGATCTCGCGGATGCAGGTCGGGCTGGTGACGTTGATCTCGGTCAGGTGCTCGCCGATCACGTCCAGGCCGACGAACAGCAGGCCCTTCTCCCGCAGGGTCGGGCCGACCTGGGCGGCAATCCAGCGGTCGCGTTCGGTCAGCGGGCGCGCCTCGCCACGGCCACCGGCGGCCAGGTTGCCACGGGTCTCGCCGCTGGCCGGAATGCGCGCCAGGCAGTACGGCACTGGCTCGCCGTCGATCATTAGGATGCGCTTGTCGCCATCCTTGATCGCCGGCAAGTAGGCCTGGGCCATGATCTGCTGGGTGCCCAGCGCAGTCAGGGTCTCGAGGATCACCGACAAGTTGGGGTCGCCGACCCGGTGGCGGAAGATCGAGGTGCCGCCCATGCCATCCAGCGGCTTGAGGATGACATCGCCATGCTCGGCGGCGAATTGGCGAATGATGTCCGGACGTCGGCTGACCAAGGTCGGCGGGGTGCACTGCGGGAACAGCGTGGCGAACAGCTTTTCGTTGCAGTCGCGCAGGCTCTGCGGGCGGTTGACCACCAGCACGCCAGCGGCCTCGGCCTGCTCCAGCAGGTAGGTGCTGTAGACGAACTCCATGTCGAACGGCGGATCCTTGCGCATCAGGATCACATCCAGGTCGCTCAGCGGCAGATCGGCTTCGGCGTCCAGCTCGAACCAGTGCGCCGGGTCGGCGAACACCTTGAGCCCGCGCACCTTGGCGCGGGCCACGCCCTGGTTCTGGTAGAGGTCCTGCTGCTCCATGTAGAACAGCGTCCAGCCGCGCTCCTGGGCTGCCAGCAGCATGGCCAGCGAACTGTCTTTCTTGTAGGAGATGGCCGCGATGGGGTCCATGACAATCCCGAGGCGAACGCTCATCGGTAGTTTCCTCTTGGCGGCGCCTGGCCGCGATGACTGGAAAGAAAAGTGGCTCAGGGTGGCGCCGCACGCGTGGATGGTCAAGGGGGGCAGCAGATGGAATGGCCACACGGAGTGTGCTAAAAATGCCTGCATAGGCCTTCGGGCGATTCAATCGCGGGCAAGCCTCGCGATAAGCGGACTCAACGCGATTATGGAACAACCCCTGAAGGTGATGGTGATCGACGACTCGCGCACGATCCGCCGCACCGCCCAGATGCTGCTGAGCGAAGCCGGCTGTGAGGTGATTACCGCCAGCGACGGCTTCGATGCGCTGGCCAAGATCGTCGACCACATGCCGCGGATCATCTTCGTCGATGTGCTGATGCCGCGCCTGGACGGTTACCAGACCTGCGCCGTGATCAAGCACAACAGCGCCTTCAAGGACACCCCGGTGATCCTGCTGTCGTCACGCGACGGCCTGTTCGACAAGGCCCGCGGGCGGGTGGTCGGCTCCGATCAATTCTTGACCAAACCCTTCAGCAAAGAAGAACTGCTCGATGCGATCAGGGCGCATGTGCCCGAATTCGCCGCGCAGGAACAACACGCACCCTGACCCCGCCGGTGCTGGCGGCGTCACTTTTCCTTGATGGGGAAACAGCATGGCCCGAGTTCTGATTGTCGACGACTCGCCGACAGAGTTGCACAAACTGACCGCAATACTGGTAAAGCATGGCCATGAGGTCCTTAAAGCGGAAAACGGCGCCAATGGCGTAGCCCTGGCCCGTCAGGAGAAGCCCGACGTGGTCCTGATGGATATCGTCATGCCGATCCTCAATGGTTTCCAGGCCACCCGCCAGCTGGCCAAGGACCCGGCGACCAGCGCCATTCCGGTAATTGTCATCACCGCCAAAGACCAGGATACCGACCGCATCTGGGCATCGCGTCAGGGCGCCCGTGATTTTCTGATCAAGCCAGTGGAAGAAGAGGCGCTGATCGCCAAACTCAAAGAAGTGCTCGCAGGTTGACCACCCGCCCGCAAGGCGCGTCGCTGACCGCCTTCGAGTTGCTGCTGGATATCGACCGGCGCTGCCGGCTGCTGGTGGCCGACCAACCGCTGCAGGACAACCGCTTGCAGCAGTGGAGCGGGATCGGTTTTCGGATTGCCGGGCAGTGGTTCGTGGCGCCGATGGGCGAAGTCGCTGAAGTCTTGCGTGAACCGCGCAGCAGCCGTGTGCCGGGGGTGCAGCCGTGGGTCTGCGGCGTTGCCAACCTGCGTGGACGGCTGTTGCCGGTGATGGACCTGAGCAGCTTCTTCGGCCTCGGCCCGGTAGCGCCGGGCAAGCAGCGGCGTGTGCTGGTGTTGGACCACGAAGACCTGTTCGCCGGGCTGTTGGTCGATGAGGTGCTGGGATTGCAGCACTTCGCCCTGAGCAGCCTCGACCTGTCGCCGCCGCAGCCGCTGTTGCGTGCAGCGGCGCCGTTCGTTCAGGGGCATTTCCCGCGGGAGCGCAATTGGGCGATCTTCAGTCCGTTCGCCCTGGCCCAGGCGCCGGGCTTTCTTGATGTAGCGTTGTAGAGGATCGACCGTGAACAAGCCCGCCAGCCCCGTCACTCCACCCGCCGTGACTCCGCGTGCGCGCAGCAGTGCGCAGATCACCGTGCTGTTCGTGGTGCTGATCCTGTCGATCGTCTTGCTGTTCGCCAACTTCGCTTACCTCAATACCCAGTCCAACTACGACAAGCAGTACATCGGCCATGCCGGCGAGCTGCGCGTGCTGTCCCAGCGCATTGCCAAGAACGCCACCGAGGCTGCCGCAGGCAAGGCCCTGGCGTTCAGGTTGCTGTCGGATGCGCGCAACGACTTCGAGCGTCGCTGGAGTTACCTGCGCGAAGGCGACAAGACCACGGCGTTGCCAGCAGCTCCGGCGAAGATGCGCGATGAAATGGAGGCGGTGCGCCAGGATTGGGAAAACCTGCGCAAGAACACCGACACCATCTTGGCCAGCGAGCAGACCGTATTGTCGCTGCACCAGGTGGCGGCAACCCTGGCCGAAACCGTGCCGCAGTTGCAGGTCGAATATGAAAAGGTGGTGGAAATCCTCCTGCAGAGCGGCGCGCCCGCCAGCCAGGTGGCGGTGGCGCAGCGTCAGTTGCTGTTGGCTGAGCGCATTCTCGGTTCGGTCAACACCGTGCTGGCCGGCGATGACACCGCAGTGCAGGCCGCAGACGCCTTTGGCCGCGATGCCAGCCGCTTCGGTCAGGTGCTCGAAGGCATGCTCGGCGGCAACCCGGCGATCCAGGTCACCCGGGTCGAGGATGCCGACGCCCGCGCGCGGCTGGCCGAGATCGCCGAGTTGTTCCAGTTCGTCGCCGGCAGCGTTGATGAAATTCTGGAAACCTCGCCTGAGCTGTTCCGTGTGCGCGAAGCCGCGAGCAACATCTTCAGCCTGTCGCAGACCTTGCTCGATGAGGCCTCGCACCTGGCCAACGGCTTCGAGAACCTGGCCAACGGGCGCACCCTGGATACTGTCGGCGGCTACGTACTGGGCCTGATTGCCTTGGCCTCGATCATCCTCATCGGTTCGGTGATGGTTCGTGCCACTAACCGCCAACTGCGCGAAACCGCCGAGAAGAACGAACGCAACCAGCAGGCGATCATGCGCCTGCTCGATGAAATCGAAGAACTGGCCGACGGCGACCTGACCGTGACGGTTTCGGTGACCGAGGACTTCACCGGAGCGATCGCCGACTCGATCAACTATTCCGTCGACCAGTTGCGCGACCTGGTCGCGACCATCATCCACAGCGCCGTGCAAGTGGCCGCTGCGGTGCAAGACACGCAAAACACCGCCCGCCAGTTGGCCAAGGCCTCCGAGCACCAGGCCGACCAGATCAGCGAAGCGTCGCTGGCGGTCGGCGACATGGTCGAGTCGATCGACCGCGTCTCGGCGCATGCCTATGAGTCGGCCAAGGTCGCCGAGCGTTCGGTGGCCATCGCCAACAAGGGCAACGAGGTGGTGCACAACACCATCCAAGGCATGGACAACATCCGCGAGCAGATCCAGGACACCGCCAAACGGATCAAACGCCTGGGTGAGTCGTCGCAGGAGATCGGCGATATCGTCAGCCTGATCGACGACATTGCCGAGCAGACCAACATCCTCGCGCTCAACGCCGCGATCCAGGCCTCGCTGGCCGGGGAGGCGGGGCGCGGGTTTGCCGTGGTCGCCGACGAAGTGCAGCGCCTGGCGGAGCGCTCCTCGTCGGCCACCCGCCAGATCGAAGCGCTGGTGCGTACCATCCAGACCGACACCAACGAGGCGGTGATTTCCATGGAGCAGACCACCGCCGAGGTGGTACGTGGTGCGCGCCTGGCGCAGGATGCCGGGGTTGCCCTGGCCGAGATCGAAGGGGTTTCGCAGACCATGGCCGATCTTATCCACAGTATCTCCGATGCCGCCCAGTTGCAGACTTCCTCGGCCGGGCAGATTTCCCACACCATGGCGGTGATCCAGCAAATCACCGCGCAGACCTCCGCCGGCTCCGGTGCCACCGCCGACAGCATTCGCCACCTGGCGCGCATGGCCAGTGAGATGCGCCGCTCGGTTTCCGGTTTCACCCTGCCGGCACCCGCCGAGCCGCGTTGAGGAATCACCCATGGCCTCTGCCGCAGTGAGCCCCGAACGCCACGACACGGTCGCCCTGGCCTGGACCAAGGCGCCGATTCTCGATTGCCTGGCGCAGGCGCGCCAGGCCCTGGAGCGCTTTGCCGGCGACCCCGGCGATCTGTCGATGCTGGCCTTTTTTGTGGATAACCTGCACCAGGTGCATGGCTGCCTGCGCATGCTTGAGCTGCGTGGCGCAACGCGCCTGGCCGAAGAACTCGAGCTGCTTGGCCGGGCCATGGCTGACGGCCAGATCACCCCGCGGGGCGATTGCCTGGGCGCGATGTTCCGTGGTCTGGAGCAACTGCCGCCGTATCTTGAGCGCCTGCGCGGCGCCCGCCATGACCTGCCGCTGGTCATGCTGCCGCTGCTCAACCGCCTGCGCGAGTGTCGCGGCGTCGAGGCGTTGGCCCAGGGCAGCCTGATGGGCGACGCGGCGCAGCGCCTGGCGGGCGCGGCGGATCTGGCCGACCTCGACTTGTCGCTGGGCAACTGGCGCGAACAATTGCAGGCCGGCCAAGGCCGCGATGCCCTGCGCTCGGTGGTCAGCGCGCTGTGCGACGACCTGATGCGCATGAAGGATTGCCTGGACCAGTTCGTGCGCGGCGAGCAGTCGCGTGAGCAACTCGATGCCCTGGTATCGCCGTTGCGCCAAGTCGCGGACACCCTGGCGGTGCTGAATTTCCAACAGCCGCGGCGGGTGATCATCGACCAGGTGCTGGCCTTGCAGGCTCTGGCCCAAGACCAGCAACCGGTGGACGATGCCCTGTTGATGGACGTTGCCGGGGCGCTGCTGTACGTCGAGGCGACCCTCAACGGCATGGTCGGCCCACTGGAAGAGAGTGGTCAAGGCAGCATGCCAGGCTCGGACCTGGCGCAGATCCGTCAACTGGTGCTGAGTGAGGCGGTATCGGTGCTGCAGCAGGCCAAGGACCTGATCGGCGACTGCCTTGAATCCGGCTGGCCCCGCCAGCGCTTGCAGGCGCTGCCGGGCTTGCTGCACCAGGTGCGCGGGGCGCTGTCGATGCTGATGCTGCCAGCCGCCGCCGAGCTGTTCGCTGGCGCCGCCGGCTATGTGCAGGGCTGGCTGGCGCACCTGGACGAAGAGCCGCCGCAGGCTGAACTGACCCACCTGGCCGACGCCCTCAGTGCTGGCGAATGCTATCTGCAATGGCGGGTGGCCGATCCGCTGGCCGATGCGCAGCCATTCATTGAAATGGCCCGTGCCAGCCTGGCTGCGCTGGGTGTGACTTGCCGCATTGGCGGGTTGGCCGATGAGGTCGAGGAAATCGATGCCGAACTGCGTGAGGTGTTTCTCGAAGAAGCCAACGAGCTGTTGCCAGACCTTGAGCGGCACTGGCTGCGCTGGCGCGCCGACAACAGTTTGCGCGATGCCCTGATCGAAGTCCGTCGTGCTTTGCACACGCTCAAGGGCAGTGGGCGGATGGTCCATGCCCAGGCCCTCGCCGAATTGGCCTGGGGCGCCGAGCACCTGATCAACCGCGCGCTGGAAGGACGGGTGAGCCTGGCGGGCGAGAGTGTGGTCGCCTTGCAGCAGGTGTTCGTGCGTCTTCCAGACCTGCTTGCCGATTTTGCCGTCGGTCATCTGCCGCCGCTGGCCGAAGTCGAGCCGTTGTCGGCGCACTTGCATGGCTTGGCCAACAACCAGACCAGCAGCGCCGCCGAAGTCGACGGGCTCGACCCGCAGTTGCTGGAGATCTTCCGTAACGAGGCCCAGGGCCACATGGCCAGCCTGGAGGCGTTTTTGCAGGAGACGCACGGCCAGGACACACCGGTCAGCGACAGCTTGCAGCGCGCCCTGCACACGCTCAAGGGCAGCGCCGCCATGGCCGGGGTGATGCCGATCGCCGAGCTGGCCACCGCCTTCGACCGCCTGGCGCGAGAATACAAAGGCCACCAGCTGCCGTTGCAGCTGGCCGAGATCGACTGGCTGGAAGCGGGGCGCACGCTGTTCCAGTTGGGCCTGAGCCAACTGGGCAGCACGCCGCTGGCAGCCATTCCCGGCGCTGCCGAGCTGATCGAGCAAGTTGGTCAAGGCGTCGATGGCCGTTTGGCCAGCTTGCAGGATGAGCCCCATCACAGTCGCCGGCGCCGCGACCCTCAGCTGATCGCTAACTTCCTCGCCCAGGGCATGGACATCCTGCTCGATGCCGAGTCGATGCTTTCGAGCTGGCAGCAGCATCCGGAGCAACGCCAGGCGCTGGAGACCCTGCTCGACGAGCTGACCACGCTCAGCCATGGCGCCCACCTGGCGGACCTGTGGCAGCTGGATGAGCTCTGCGAAGGCCTGCTCGATCTGTACGGGGCGGTGGAAGAGGGCAGCCTGGCGGCTGACCCAGCGTTCTTCGCCCAGGCCCAACAAGCCCATGACGCGCTGATCGACATGCTCGACGAGGTCGCTGCCGGGCAGGAAGTGACCGCGCGCCCAGAATGCCTCGATGGCCTGCGCGCGCTGTTGGACACGGCGCTGGCGCCTGATGCCACCGGGTTGGTGGGGCGCGAGGGCGTGACGCGATTGCCGGCTGTGGATAACAGCTCGGAACCGGCGTTGGTGCAGCTTTTTCTCGAAGAGGCCGGGGATATCCTCGACAGTGCCGACCAGGCGCTGCAGCAGTGGCAGCAGGACAGCGAAAGCGCGTCGAACCTGTCGGCGTTGCAGCATGAGGTGCAAACCCTCAAGGGCGGCGCGCAGATGGCTGCGGTAGGCGCGGTGGAGATTCTCGCCCAGGAGCTGGCGCTGCTCTACGAGGGCCTGGTGGACCGCCGCCTGGGCCCCAGCGCGGCGCTGTTCGAGCTGCTCAAGCGCAGCCATGCGGCGCTGGCCGAGATGCTCGAAAGCCTGCGCGAGGGGCAATCACCAGCCTCGGCGGTAGCGCTGCTCGCGCAGCTGCGTGAGTTTCGCCATGCACCTGCGCCTGCCGAACTGTCAGAATCGCCTCCAGAGGTCGACAGCCCTGGCGACAAGGAACTGCTCGACGTGTTCCTCGAAGAGAGCTCCGACATCGTCGAAAGCTCTGCAGCCGCGCTGGCGCGTTTGCAGGCTGATCCGCGCAGTAGCGTCGAAGTCGAAACCCTGCTGCGTGACCTGCACACGCTCAAAGGCGGCGCACGCATGGTCGAGATCGCCGCCATTGGCGACCTCGCCCACGAACTGGAATTTCTTTACGAATTGCTCGCCGCTGGGCGTTTGCCCGCGACCCCGGCGCTGTTCTCGCTGCTGCAAAACTGCCACGACCGCCTGGCGCACATGCTCGATGCGGTGCGCCTGGGCCAGCCTTTGCATGCCGCCACGGCGCTGATCGACTACATCCGTAACTTCAGCAGCGCCGCCTTGACTGACAGTGTGGCCAGCCAGGGCCCAGCCGACATCGCCCCTGCCGAAGCCCCGGTTGCCGCAGCGGAGCGTGCGCCGGGCGACATGGTCAAGGTCGATGCCGAGCTGCTCGATGACCTGGGCAACCTGGCGGGTGAGCATTCGGTGATCCGTGGGCGTATCGAGCAACAGGTCAACGACGCCCAATTCGCCCTCAACGAGATGGAAACTACCCTTGAGCGGATGCGCGACCAACTGCTGCGCCTGGACATTGAGACCCAGGGGCGCATGTCCAGCCGCTACCAGGCCGAGGGCGACGCCTACGATGACTTCGACCCCCTGGAGATGGACCGCCACTCACAGTTGCAGCAGTTGTCGCGGGCGCTGTTCGAGTCGGCCTCGGACCTGCTCGATCTGAAGGAAACCCTGACCCAGCGTGCTCAGGAAGCGCAGAGCCTCCTGCAACAGCAGGCGCGGGTCAACAGCCAGTTGCAAGAGGGCCTGACCGCCACCTTGATGGTGCCGTTCGAGCGCCTGGTGCCGCGTTTGCAGCGGGTAGTGCGGCAAGTGGCCAGCGAGCTTGGCAAGCAAGTCGAGCTGGTGGTTGGCAATGCTGAGGGCGAGCTCGACCGCAGCGTCCTGGAGCGCATGGTGGCGCCACTGGAGCATATGCTGCGCAACGCCGTCGACCATGGCCTGGAGTCGCGTGACGTGCGCCTGGCGGCGGGCAAGCCTGAGCTGGGCACGATTCATCTGAACCTGCTGCACGAAGGCGCCGACATCGTCATCGAAATGAGCGATGACGGCGCCGGGGTGCCCTTGGCTGCGGTGCGCGACAAGGCCATCAAGCGCGGCTTGCTCGACCCGCAAGCGCGCTTGAGCGATCACGAGATCCTGCAGTTCATCCTGCGGCCAGGCTTCTCCACGGCGGAAAAGATCACGCAGATTTCCGGGCGTGGCTTGGGCATGGATGTGGTCCACGAAGAGGTCAAGCAGCTCGGCGGCTCGATGAGTATCGAATCCAGTCCAGGCAAGGGCGCACGCTTCCTGATTCGCCTGCCGTTCACCGTTTCGATCAACCGGGCATTGATGGTGCACCTGGGTGATGAGCAATACGCGATCCCGCTCAACACCATCGAAGGTATCGTGCGCGTGCCGCCGGCCGAGCTTGCCGCCTGCTACCAGTTGGAGGCGCCGCGTTACGTGTATGCCGGCCATGCCTATCAGTTGCGCTATCTCGGCGAGCTGTTGCAAGGCGGCAGTGCCCGGCCAAGCCTGCTCGGACAAAGCGTGCCGCTGCCGGTGGTGCTGGTGCATTCCCATGAGGAGTCGTTCGCCATCCAGGTTGACAGCCTGTCGCCGAGCCGCGAGATCGTGGTGAAGAGCCTGGGGCCGCAGTTCGCTGCTGTACCTGGCCTGTCTGGGGCAACCTTGCTCGGCGATGGCCGGGTGGTGCTGATTCTCGATCTGCTCGGTCAGCTACGGGGCCAGCAGCGGCGTCTGGCGCGTCTGCCGGGCGGTAATGATCGACAGCACCAGCTGTTCGGCCCGGCGCCGCGTCAGCGTTTGTTGATCATGGTGGTGGACGACTCGGTGACCGTGCGCAAGGTCACCAGCCGCTTGCTCGAGCGCCACGGCATGAGCGTGCTGACCGCCAAGGATGGCCTCGATGCCATGGCCCTGCTCGAAGAACATCGGCCAGATGTGTTGTTGCTGGACATCGAGATGCCGCGCATGGACGGCTTTGAAGTGGCCACGCGGATCCGCCGCGACCAGCGCCTGAAAGATCTGCCGATCATCATGATCACCTCGCGCAGCGGCCAGAAGCACCGCGACCGAGCCATGGCCATCGGCGTCAATGATTACCTTGGCAAGCCGTATCAGGAATCGGTGTTGCTGCAGAGCATCGCTCACTGGAGCCAATCGCATGCTTGAACATATTGCCGGTCAACGCAGCACCTTGACCGGGCTGTTGTTACCGCTGGGCGATCGCACCCTGGTGTTGCCCAATGTCGCGGTGGCCGAATTGATTGGCCAGCGCGCGCTGTCGTGCCAGATTGGCGAGCCGCGTTGGCATCTGGGCTGGATCGACTGGCGTCAGCAGCGCTTGCCGTTGATTGGCTTCGAGGCTGCCTGTGGTGCAGAGACGGTGTGTGGCGAGCGCGCGCGGATTGTCGTGCTCAATGCACTGGGCGATACCGGCCTGCGTTACTTGGCGTTGTTGCTGCAGGACATTCCACGCTCGTGCAAGCTCGACAGCCAGCTCAATTATGTCGATGTGCCGCTGAGCGAACTGGAGCTGGCGGCGGTGCAGGTGGCCGAGCAGGTGGCGCGGGTGCCGGATCTGGTGGGGCTGGAGCGCATGGTGCGTGACGCGGATCTGCAACCTGTTGCGGGTTAGGATAGGGCGTCAAACTTGAAGCCGCGTGGCCCTTTTCGCGGGCAAGCCCGCTCCCACAGGAACAGCGTTGGCTTGGGCTCCTCGCTCACCCTGTAAAGGATGTTGCGGATTGTCCCCGGGCTCCCCGCTTACCCTGTGGGAGCGGGCTTGCTCGCGAAAAGCACGACGCGGTGCTTGCCTTAAAACACACCAAATCAGGAACCTGCCCCGCCATCGGAGGTCTGTGTTTGCATGTATTACGGTGAACGCTTCAATGCCTGGACGCACCTGGTCGGTGCGGTACTGGCCTGCATAGGCGCTATCTGGCTGATCGTTGCGGCCGGGTTGCAGGGCGATCCCTGGAAGATCGTCAGTTTCTCCATCTACGGCGGCACCCTGTTGCTGCTCTACAGCATCTCGACCCTCTACCACAGCACTCGCGGGCGGGCGAAGGTGATCATGCGCAAGCTCGATCACTTGTCGATCTACCTGCTGATCGCCGGCAGCTATACCCCGTTCTGCCTGGTCAGCCTGCGCGGGCCTTGGGGCTGGAGCCTGTTCGGGGTGGTCTGGGGGCTGGCGGTGATCGGCATGCTCCAAGAGATCAAGCCACGCTCCGAAGCGCGGGTGCTGTCGATCATCATCTACGCGGTCATGGGCTGGATCGTGCTGGTGGCGGTCAAGCCCCTGCTGCACACCCTCGGCGGTGCTGGCTTTGCCTGGCTGGCAGCCGGTGGTGCGTTCTACACCATCGGCATCATCTTCTTCGCCTTCGACAGCCGCTTTCGCCATTGGCATGGCATCTGGCATCTGTTCGTTATCGCCGGCAGCTTGCTGCACTTCATCGCAGTGTTCTTCTACGTGCGTTAGGGCACGCGTTTAGAAGTCGCCCCATAGCTGCTGGGCCACCGACAGCGCCACCACCGGCGCGGTTTCGGTGCGCAGCACGCGTGGGCCGAGGCGGGCGGCGTGGCAGCCGGCGGCTTTGGCCTGCTCCACTTCGGCGTCGCTCAAACCACCCTCTGGGCCGATCAGGAAGGCCAGGCGCGCTGGGCGTGCATGGCTGGTCAGCGGCTCGGCTACCGGGTGCAAGACCAGCTTGAGGTCGGCCTCGGTTGCCTTGAGCCATTCAGCCAGGGTCAGCGGTGGATGGATCACGGGCAGGGTCGAGCGGCCGCATTGCTCGCACGCGCTGATCGCCACCTGGCGCCAGTGTGCCAGGCGCTTGTCGGCGCGTTCGTCCTTGAGGCGTACTTCGCAGCGTTCGCTGACGATCGGGGTGATTTCGTTGGCACCCAGTTCAGTGGCTTTCTGGATTGCCCAGTCCATCCGCTCGCCACGCGACAGGCCTTGGCCGAGGTGGATATGCAGCGGCGATTCGGCCTGGCCGGGGAGGGCCTGGTCGAGCGTGACGCGTACGCTCTTCTTGCCGACTTCAAGCAGCTGGCCGAGGTATTCCTGGCCGCTGCCGTCGAACAATTGCACGGCATCGCCAGGGGCCATGCGCAGTACGCGGCCGATGTAGTGGGCCTGGGCTTCGGGCAGGTCGTGCTGGCCAAGGCTCAAGGGGGCGTCGATGAAGAAGCGGGACAGTCTCATGGTTCAGCTCAGGGAGTAGGGGGCACAAAGTTCCCTGTCGGAGCGGGCTTGCCCGCGAACAAGACACTGCGGTGTCTGCCAAGGGCTTCGCCCTTGTTCGCGGGCAAGCCCGCTCCTACAGGGTTGGCGGCGATCTTGCGGGCTAGCCCGGATCGCGGAAGTCGGGATGGAAGTCTTTGGGCACTGCCACGCTGACGCTGTCGCGGGTGGCGATGTCGATCCCTTCGCTGGCCACCTCGGCGAGGAAGTCGATCTGTTCTGGGGTAATCACGTAAGGCGGCAGGAAATACACCACGCTGCCCAGCGGACGCAACAAGGCGCCACGGGTCAGGGCGTGCTCGAAGACCTTGAGGCCGCGGCGCTCCTGCCATGGGTAGGCGACTTTTCCGGCCTTGTCCTGGACCATCTCGATCGCCAAGGCCATACCGGTCTGGCGAATCTCGGCCACATGCGGATGATCGGCCAGGTGCGCGGTGGCACTGGCCATGCGCGCCGAGAGCGCCTTGTTGGCCTCGATCACGTTGTCCTGTTCGAAGATGTCCAGGGTCGCCAGCGCTGCGGCACAGGCCAAAGGGTTGCCGGTATAGCTGTGCGAGTGGAGGAAGGCGCGCAGGGTTGGGTAATCGTCGTAGAAGGCCTGGTAAACGTCATCGGTGGTCAGGCAGGCGGCCAGCGGTAGATAGCCGCCGGTCAGGGCCTTGGACAGGCACAGGAAGTCGGGGCGGATGCCGGCCTGTTCGCAGGCGAACATCGTGCCGGTACGGCCGAAGCCGACGGCGATTTCATCGTGGATCAGGTGGACCTCATACCGATCACAGGCCTCGCGCAGCAGCTTGAGGTAGATCGGGTGGTACATGCGCATGCCACCAGCGCCCTGGATCAACGGCTCGACGATCACCGCGGCGACACTGGCGTGATGCTCGGCCAGGGTTTGCTCCATGGCGGCGAACATCGTCCGTGAATGCGCTTCCCAGCTCACCCCTTCGGGGCGCAGGTAGCAGTCGGGGCTGGGCACCTTGATGGTGTCCAGAAGCAACGCTTTATACGTTTCGGTGAACAGCGGCACGTCGCCCACCGACATCGCCGCGATGGTTTCCCCGTGGTAGCTGTTGCTCAGGGTGACGAAGCGCTTCTTGTCCGGCTGGCCCTTGTTCAGCCAGTAGTGAAAGCTCATCTTCAGCGCCACTTCGATGCACGATGAGCCGTTGTCGGCGTAGAACACCCGGTCCAGGCCATCTGGGGTCATGGCGACCAGACGCTCGGACAGCTCGATCACCGGCTGATGGCTGAAGCCTGCGAGGATCACATGCTCCAATTGGTCGACCTGATCCTTGATGCGCTGGTTGATACGCGGATTGGCGTGACCAAAGACATTGACCCACCAGGAGCTGACCGCGTCCAGGTAGCGCTTGCCCTCGAAGTCCTCCAGCCACACGCCTTCGCCGCGCTTGATCGGGATCAGCGGCAGCTGCTCGTGGTCTTTCATCTGGGTGCAGGGGTGCCACAGGACCTTGAGGTCACGTTGCATCCACTGATCGTTGAGGCCCATGGGCACTTCTCCTGGCGACGCGGCTTGGTTTGACCGCGTAAGCCTAAGCAAAGGTGCCGGGCATCACAACCGTGTTCAGGGTCAATGCCGCAGGACGGGCCTCCAGCTTAGGGCTGGAATGTGCAGGGTGCTGGCCTGCTTGGTGGAGATGGTCAGCTTGCGAAAGGGCCCCAGCAGCAACTGGCGGGTAGGCGTGCTGGCGAATACCCCCGGAACGTATTCAGTGCCCGATTGGCCACTGAGGGTCAGCCAGTACAGCGGTGGTGCGTCGAGTAGATCGGTGCTGATGCCTAAATAGTCGCATTCGATCAGGTCGTCTTCATCCAGCCATGGACAGTTGCTAACCACGTAGAAATCGAGCATGACGCAATCGATTTCCTTACCGAAGTCGATTTGGAGGTCGTTGTTTTCACCAATCACCAGTTCAGTGCCGGGATTGCCCTGGAAATCTTGGTAAAGCCCCGCGTATGAGGTGCAGTTGGAGGTAATGCTCAAGCCACTGTTGCCCTGCCAGATGTCGTGGGGTTTGAAGTGATAGGGCTGCATGCGGGCAAAGTGTTGATGGCATTCCATGCGCGAGTTTCCATTGGGGCTCGGATGCTGCCACTTTCCACTGCAAGCGCCGATTTTGGCTACTGACAAAAATGCCAGTTGCATAAACGACTTGTCGTCGCTCTGCTGGCAGGGTGCCCAAGGGTGACGTATTCTTAACGCATCATCCTGGGGCGTCCCTTCCCCCGATCTCATAAACCTATTTCAACCGGAGTTCGCCGACATGGCTGCTGCTTGGGTGCGCCTGTGCGCGTTGCTATTGATTGGTGTGTCCAGTGGCGCCGCAATCGCCAAGGACAAGACACCTACTGCGATCGTGGTAGGCGGCGGCCTGGCAGGCCTGACCGCAGCCTACGAACTGCAAAACAAGGGTTGGCAAGTGACTTTGCTCGAAGCCAAGTCGGGGATGGGCGGCCGCTCGGGGCTGGCCACTAGCGAATGGATCGGCAACGGCAAGGCGCAGCCAGTCCTCAACCAGTATGTCGACCGTTTCAAGCTTGAAACACTGCCAGCGCCGGAGTTCGTGCGAACGCCGGGTTACCTGATCGACGGCGAGTACTTCAACGCCACAGACCTGGCCACCAAGCAACCTGCCACCGCAGAGGCGCTCAAGCGTTACGAAAAGACCCTCGACGACCTGGCCCGCTCGATCGACGATCCGCTGAACCCGCAGGCTAACAGCACGCTGTTCGCCCTCGACCAGATCAACGTGTCGACCTGGCTCGACAAGCTGCAACTGCCAACCACAGCTCGGCAGCTGATCAACCAGCAGATCCGTACCCGCTATGACGAGCCATCGCGGCTGTCGTTGCTGTATTTCGCCCAGCAGACCCGCGTCTACCGCGGTGTCAGCGACCGCGACCTGCGTGCCGCACGCCTGCCAGGCGGTAGCCCAGTGCTGGCCCAGGCCTTCGTCAAACAACTCAAGACCATCAAGACCAGTTCGCCGGTGACGTCCATCGTCCAGGACAAGGACGGCGTTACCGTCAAGGTCGGTAGCGTCGGCTATCAGGCGGACTACCTGGTGCTGGCGGTGCCGCTGCGGGCGCTGGCCAAGATCCAGATGACTCCAGGCCTGGACAGCAAGCACCTGGCCGCCCTCAAGGGCACCAACTACGGCTGGCGCGACCAACTGATGCTCAAGTTCAAGACGCCGGTGTGGGAAAGCCGCGCGCGGATGTCTGGCGAGATCTTCAGCAACGCAGGCCTCGGCATGCTGTGGATCGAGCCTGCACTCAAGGGGGGGGCCAACGTGGTGATCAACCTGTCTGGCGATAACGCCCGCCTGTTGCAGGCGTTTGGCGACAAGCAGATGGTCGATCAGGTGCTGATTCGCCTTCACGCGTTCTATCCACAAGCCCGTGGCGCCTTCACGGGCTATGAAGTCAAACGCTACAGCACCGATGCTGGCACCGGTGGCGCTTACCTGGCCTATGGCCCAGGGCAGATCAGCAAGTACTGGCGCCTGTGGGAGCGTCCGGTGCAGCGCGTAGCGTTTGCGGGTGAACACACCGACGCTTTGTACCCAGGCACGCTGGAAGGCGCTCTGCGCAGCGGTCAGCGCGCTGCCGGGCAGGTCCAGGACTTGCTCGCCGGCAAGTCGTTCGACCCAGCCAAGGCCGTGCCGATTGCCGCTGCAGCGACAGCCGGTGCGGTGGCGGCGAAGGAGAAGGGCGGGTTCTTCTCGAACCTGTTCGGCGGTTCTTCCGATAAATCCGACAAGGCACCCGCCAAGGCCGAGCCGGTGACCGCAAAGGAGGCTGAAGGGGGTAAACCGGGCTTCTTCTCGCGCCTGTTCGGTGGCAGTGCCAAGCCTGAAGTGAAGGCTGCGCCAATTGCCAAGGCTGAGGAAGTTGCGCCGGTTTCTGCCCCTGCGCCTGCTCCCGTTGCGCCAACGCCTGTGGCCAAGGAACAGCCCGTCAAACCGGCTGCCAAAGCTGCGCCTGCCAAGCATGCTCCGACGCACAAACCGGCGGCGAAGACTGAGCCGGCGAAGAAGGCCGCCAGCAAGCCTGCGCCAGTGAAGAAGGCGACGGCCAAGTCTGAACCGGCGAAAAAGCCGCTGGCCAATACTCAGGCCAAGGCTGGCTGATTCACACTTGGGGCTGCGTTGCAGCCCATCGCGGGGCAAGCCCGCTCCTACAGGTTCGGCACATACCTTTGTAGGAGCGGGCTTGCCCGCGATGGGACCCACGATTGCCGCCTCACCCCTCCCCGACGAATTTCCGCTATGGTTAATGTTTCCTTAATAGCCAGTGCACACAATACATATCGGAAAACTCGATCATCCGAGTCAGATTTTTCCGCTTTTATTCGATACGTTACGCGATAGTCTGTGCACAGCTTTCACGGGGAAATACGCCAACATGCAAGTTCGTAACTCACCTTCTCGCTATGGCCTGGTCAGCATCGTCATGCACTGGGGTGTGGCCTTGGCAGTCTTCGGTCTGTTTGGCTTGGGCTTGTGGATGGTCGGTCTGGACTACTACAGCCCGTGGCGCAAATCTGGCCCTGATCTGCACAAAAGCATCGGCCTGGTGCTGTTGGCGGTGATGCTGCTGCGTGTGCTCTGGCGCTTCATCAGCCCGCCGCCACCGGCGCCGGCCAACCATGGGGCATTCACCCGCATGGCCGCCAAGCTGGGGCATCTGGCGCTTTACCTGGGGCTGTTCGCGGTGATGATCGCCGGTTACCTGATCTCTACCGCCGATGGCGTCGGCATTCCGGTGTTTGGCCTGTTCGAAGTGCCAGCGCTGGTCAGTAACCTGCCCGACCAGGCAGATACCGCTGGCGAGATCCATTTTTACCTGGCCTGGGGCCTGGTGATTTTCGCCGGCTTGCATGGTCTTGCAGCACTGAAACACCATTTCATCGACCGTGACGCGACCCTGATCCGCATGCTGGGCCGCAAAGCTTGACTCTCAACCTCAATTGCAAGGAATAGAAAGGATGTTGAAAAAGACTTTTGCCGCTCTGGCGCTCGGTACCGCTCTGCTCTCTGCTGGCCAGGTCATGGCTGCCGAGTACAAGATCGATAAAGAAGGCCAGCACGCGTTCGTTGACTGGAAAATCAGCCACCTGGGCTACAGCTTCATTCACGGTACCTTCAAGGACTTCGATGGCAACTTCACTTGGGACAGCGCCAAGCCTGAAGCCAGCAAGATCAGCGTCGATCTGAAAACCGCCAGCCTGTGGTCCAACCACGCTGAGCGTGACAAGCACATCGCCAGCGCTGACTTCCTCGACGTGAAGAAGTACCCAGAAGCCAAGTTCGTCTCCACCGCGGTCAAATCGACCGGCGACAAGACTGCCGACGTGACCGGTGATCTGACCCTGCACGGCGTGACCAAGCCTGTTACCTTCAAGGCTGTGTTCAACGGTGAAGGCAAGGATCCATGGGGCGGCGAGCGCGCTGGCTTCAACGCCAAGACCACGCTGAACCTGAACGACTTCGGCATCAAGGGCCCAGGCCCAACTTCGCAAACCCTCGACCTGGACATCAGCGTCGAAGGCGTCAAGCAGAAGTAATACGCTGCTCCAGACATGAAAAAGCCGCCCCATTGGGCGGCTTTTTCATGTCTGCGTGATCCGAATCAGCGATTGCGGGTCAGCAGGGCCGGGCGCTCGCCACGCGGGCGGCTCGGCAGATCGTCCAGCTGCTCAGGCGTTGGGTAACGGTCGAGCTTGGATTCCTTGCGGATGATCACGGGCTGGCTTTGCGATTCACGCGGATTGCGTACCGCTGGCTCCTGACGCGAAGCCTCGTCGCGGCCCGCCGAGCGGTTGCGACCTGGGTTGCCATCACGGCGACCACCGCCATTGTTGCTGTTGTTGCGCGGACGTTTCTCGCCCGAGCCCTGGCGTGGCTGGCCGCCGTTATTGCTGCGGCCCTGGTTTTGCCCGCCAGCGCCTGCGCCGCGTTGGCCGCTGCCCTGCGCCTGACCCTGGCCAGCAGCGCCACCTGGGCGACGGTTGCGGCCTTGGTTCTTGGCGTTCTGGTAGGGGCTGACGTAGTCGGCGCGGTTGCCGAAGTTATCCACTTCGTCGTCCAGGAACTCGTCGGGTGCGCGGTTGGCCGGCGCTGGCGGAACACGGCTTTCACCCTGGCCAGCCTGCTGCTGACGCGGCTTGCCATCACGCGACTTGCGCGGCTGCTGTTGCTGCTTGTCGGCGGATTTGCTCTTTTCGGCCGACTTCTCAGCTGCCTGGGGCTTGGCCTTGCCTTTATCCTTGCCCTTGTCTTTGCGCCCGCCATTGCTGTCTTTGCCAGCTTCGCCGCGCGACTGGTTACGACCGCCGCGACCGGTGTTTTGCGGGCGCTCGCGCACCTCTGGCTTTTCGGCTTCAACCTGGCTGGCATCAAAGCCCATCAGATCGCCATCCGGGATCTTCTGACGGGTGACGCGCTCGATGCTCTTGAGCAGTTTCTCTTCGTCTGGCGCGACCAGCGAGATGGCTTCACCGGAGCGCCCGGCACGGCCAGTACGGCCAATGCGGTGAACGTAGTCTTCCTCGACATTGGGTAGCTCGAAGTTGACCACGTGCGGCAGCTGGTCGATATCCAGGCCACGGGCAGCAATGTCGGTGGCAACCAGGATACGTACGGTGTTGGCCTTGAAGTCGGCCAGGGCCTTGGTGCGAGCGTTCTGGCTCTTGTTACCGTGGATCGCGGCGGCAGGCAGGCCGTGCTTTTCCAGGTACTCGGCCAGGCGGTTGGCGCCGTGCTTGGTACGGGTGAACACCAGCACCTGTTCCCAGGCGCCGAGGGTGATCAGGTGCGCCAGCAGGGCACGCTTGTGGCTGGCCGGCAGGCGATAGACGCGTTGCTCGATCCGTTCGACCGTGGTGTTCGGCGGCGTGACCTCGATGCGCTCGGGGTTGTGCAGCAGCTTGTCGGCAAGGTCGGTGATGTCTTTGGAGAAGGTCGCCGAAAACAGCAAGTTCTGGCGCTTGGCTGGCAAGCGCGCCAAGACCTTCTTGACGTCATGGATGAAGCCCATGTCGAGCATGCGGTCGGCTTCATCGAGTACCAGGATCTCGACATGGGACAAGTCGACCTTGCCCTGGCCAGCCAGGTCCAGCAGGCGACCGGGGCAGGCGACCAGGACGTCGACGCCCTTGGCCATGGCCTGAATTTGCGGGTTCATGCCGACGCCGCCGAAGATGCAGGCGCTGACCAGGCTGAGGTCGCGGGCATACACCTTGAAACTGTCGTGGACCTGAGCCGCCAGTTCGCGGGTCGGGGTCAGGACCAGTACCCGCGGTTGACGCGGGCCGTGGCGCTGGGACTTGTCGGGGTGGCCACCCGGGAACAGGCGCTCAAGAATCGGTAGGGCGAAACCGCCGGTCTTACCGGTACCAGTCTGGGCGGCAACCATCAGGTCGCGGCCTTGCAACACGGCGGGAATGGCCCGCTGTTGCACCGGGGTGGGCTGGGTATAGCCCGCTGCCTCGATAGCGCGGACAAGAGCCTCGGAGAGACCGAGGGAAGCAAAGGACATGGGCAATCCTGTTCTCGTGGGGGCTAGGCCCTATGGGGTGATCTGCCTGGCGCGACGGGCATCTGAGGGATGCGATCGCGTCCGGTCCAGCTGGGCGTTCACTGCGCATCCGGGAGGCGGCGGGCGTGCATTTGAGGTGCATGGCCGACGGTCGAGATGCCTACTGCGAGGCCGAGCGTCCGGGCGTGAGCCGGGCGGGAAGGCCCGAGTATAACAGAGCTATCGCAGCGTGCCGCGTTCCTGCTGCTCAATGGCGTCATCAAACCGCTCGGCGTCGCCCGCATAGCGCGCGCTAATGGCGGCGTAGGCGGGCTCGCGCTTGAACTGGCGTAGTTCGTCGGCGAACGCTTGAGCGAGTTTCTGCCGTCCAGGCTTCTGCGCAAGCCCCAGATACTGCGCGTGACGGCTGATCAGCAACGGCTGCTCCTCGACTTGCTGCAGCAACCCCAATTGATGGCGCAGGAAGCGGCCGACCTGGCGATCGGTCACCAGCGCATCGATGCGCCCTAGCATCAGCTTGCCGAAGTTGGCTTCATGGGTGGGCGCGGCCTCGCGCTTGAACAGCGCAGACTCGTTGAAATGCGCGCCGTAGGCATAACCGGGTGAGGTGCCAATGGTCAGGCCGGCAAGGTCGTGCAGGTGTGTGATCAGCGGACGCTGGACACGTTTGCGAAACACCACGAATTCAACATTCGATAGCGGTTCGTCTGGGTAGATCATGTAGGTTTTACGCGTGTCGATCTGGAAGATGTCGAGCACACCGTCGACCTGGCCCTGTTCGACCATCGCCAGGCAGCGCTTCCAGGGCAGGAACTGCCAGTCGACCTCAATGCCCAGGCGCTTGAACACTTCCCGTGAGACTTCGTAGTCGATGCCTTTCGGTTGGCCGTTTTCCTGATAGATGTAGGGCGCCCAGTCATCGGATACCAGGCGCAGGCGCTCGGCCTGAGCCAATGAACTCAGGCAAACAAGCAGCAGAAGGCCAAGAAGGCGGGCGAGGTCTGGCATGGCCGCAGAGTACGCGCTAAGTGAAAACGTGACCAGTGCAGCCTGGCCACGTTGAGGGCCGGGTCAGGCTCGCGAATCCTTGAGCAGATGGCGCTCGACTTCTTTGTGCCGGCGACCCAGTGACAAGCGCAAGCCAGGCTGGCGCAGGCATTGGCGCAATTGCTCTGCCTCCATTCGACCATGGCGCTCGTGCAGGTTCTCCAGGGCCTTGTCCCACCACGCCGGGGCGCAGGCTCGGTCGAACTCATTGGCATAGGCGTAGCAGCCATACAGCAATTCGCGGGCGAACTGGCGCTGATGGCTGGGCAGGGTCAGGCTCATGGCCTTGTAGCCCAGCCGGTGCAGGGCCGGAGGTCGGGGCAGTTGATCGTTGACCAGGTACACGTCGGCCAGCGCCGCTTCACTGAGCGGGTCGTCACCGTGCTTGTGCAGCCAGGCCTGGATCTTCGCCCGGAACTGCGCCTTGCGGCTCCAGTAGTGATGGATCACGTCGGTACATTCGGCGAGTTCAAGGGTGCGATAGGCGGCGACCGCCAGGCAGAACTCTTCCAAAGTGTAGGCCTGGCGAGCCTGCGGGTAGTACTCGTCCATCAAGGCGATGGAGTGATCGAGCGTCGCTGCGTCAGCCGCGGTCAGGCCGATTACCCCAGAGTTGACCAGCGGCATCTGCGTGTCGGCCAGCCCGCGTGCTTGCAGGGCCTGATGCAGGGTCTTGTACAGCTGGCAGTCGGGGTTTGCGCCATAACGTGCGCCAATGGCGTTGCACAGCAGCGTGCCGGTCTTGATGCGACGGAACAGCTGCATCGGCGATTGGCGGAAGAATGTGTCGGTGTCGATCAACACCGCCAGCGGGTGCTGCTCAAGCAGCTGGCGCATCAGCACATGCTTGCTGCGGAAATGATAACCGTGCGGCTGGTTCCAGGCCTTGCGCGTTGCTTCGTCCAGCGCATGGACGACAACTGGCAGCTTGGCGTAGGGCTCGGGAGAGTCTGTGTAGACCTGGATATCGATCGCTTCATCGGGCGTCTGGCGCAAATGTGCCAGGGCGCTGACGATGCTGAAGCAGGCTTCCTGGTGGTAGGTGGCCGGGCCGAATGCGAGGTAAACCAGTTGAGGCTTGGAGGGATGTTGGGGATGCATTCCGTGCAGTAACCTATCGAGGAGCCAAAATGAATAAGGCTTTAGCCTAAGCTAAAGCCTTTTTCATGTCCTCATATTCTTGTTACCGGCGATTGACGGTCAACGAGGAAGCTTGAGGTTGTTCCAGATCGCCAGGCTCGCTTCGGCCTGGTTCAGGGTATAGAAGTGCAGCCCTGGAGCGCCGCCTTGCAGCAGTTGCTCGCACATGCGGCTGATCACTTCCTCGCCGAACGCCTGGATGCTGGCGGTATCGTCGCCGTAGGCTTCCAGTTGCTTGCGAATCCAGCGTGGCAGCTCAGCGCCACAGGCGTCGGAGAAGCGCGCCAGTTTGCTGTAGTTGGTGATCGGCATGATGCCGGGCACAACCGGGATGTCGACGCCCATCTGCTGCACGCGCTCGACGAAGTAGAAGTAGCTGTCGGCGTTGAAGAAGTACTGGGTGATGGCGCTGTCGGCGCCAGCCTTGACCTTGTGCACGAAGTTGGCCAGGTCAGCCTCGAAGTTGGGCGCCTGCGGGTGCATCTCCGGGTAGGCGGCCACTTCCAAGTGGAAGTGATCGCCGGTTTCCTGGCGGATGAACTCGACCAGGTCGCTGGCGTAGCGCAGTTCGCCCGAGGCCATGCCCATGCCCGAAGGCAGGTCGCCACGCAGGGCGACGATGCGCTTGATGCCGGCCGCTTTGTATTCGCCAAGCAATGCGCGCAGGTCGGCCTTGGTGTCACCCACGCACGACAGGTGCGGAGCGGCAGGGACTTTCACTTCGCTTTCCAGCTGCAGCACGGTATTGAGCGTGCGGTCACGGGTCGAGCCGCCAGCGCCGTAGGTGCAGGAGAAGAAGTCGGGGTTGTAGCTGGCCAGCTCACGGGCAACGCCCATCAGCTTTTCATGGCCGGCTTCGGTCTTGGTCGGGAAGAATTCGAAACTGTAACGGCGTTCTTGGGACATCACTCGTTCCTCAGCTGCAAGCTTCAGGCCGCAAGCTGCAAGTCAAAGCCAGACCGGTAGAGGCCGGTCTGGCTTGGGCATCGTTCAAGATTCAAGAGCTACAGGTTTCAAGCGGCTTGGCACTGTCTGCCTCTGCTTGCCGCTTGAAACTTGCAGCTTGCCGCTTAGTACCGGTAGGCGTGCGGCTTGAACGGGCCTTCGACGGTCACACCGATGTAATCGGCTTGCTGCTTGGTCAGCTGGGTGACCACGCCGCCGAAGCCGCGGACCATTTCCAGGGCCACTTCTTCGTCGAGTTTCTTTGGCAGCACTTCAACGGTCAGACGCTCGGCTTTCTTCTCGGCCGACAGGTCGGCGTACTTCTGCTCGAACAGGAAGATCTGCGCCAGTACCTGGTTGGCGAACGAACCGTCCATGATGCGGCTTGGGTGGCCAGTGGCGTTACCCAGGTTCACCAGGCGGCCTTCGGCCAGCAGGATCAGGTAATCGTCGTTCTGCGGGTCGAAGTCGCCAGCGCCGGTACGGTGGATCTTGTGCACCTGCGGCTTGACCTCTTCCCACGCCCAGTTCTTGCGCATGAAGGCAGTGTCGATCTCGTTGTCGAAGTGGCCGATGTTGCAGACCACGGCGCGCTTCTTCAGGGCCTTGAGCATGTTGGCATCGCAGACGTTGACGTTACCGGTGGTGGTGACGATCAGGTCGATCTTGCCCAGCAGGGCCTTGTCGATGCTGGCTTCGGTGCCGTCATTGATGCCGTCGATGAACGGCGAGACCAGCTCGAAGCCGTCCATGCAGGCCTGCATGGCGCAGATCGGGTCAACTTCGGTGACCTTGACGATCATGCCTTCCTGACGCAGCGACTGGGCCGAACCCTTGCCCACGTCACCGTAGCCGATCACCAGGGCTTGCTTGCCCGACAGCAGGTGGTCGGTGCCGCGCTTGATGGCGTCGTTGAGGCTGTGACGGCAGCCGTACTTGTTGTCGTTCTTGCTCTTGGTGACCGAGTCGTTGACGTTGATCGCCGGGACTTTCAGCTCGCCCTTGGCCAGCATGTCGAGCAGGCGGTGAACGCCGGTGGTGGTTTCTTCGGTGACGCCGTGGACGCGATCCAGCACTGCGGGGTACTTCTTGTGCAGCAGCTCGGTCAGGTCACCACCGTCGTCGAGGATCATGTTGGCGTCCCATGGCTGGCCATCCTTGAGGATGGTCTGCTCCAGGCACCACTCGTACTCTTCTTCGGTCTCGCCTTTCCAGGCGAACACCGGGATACCGGCAGCGGCGATGGAAGCGGCGGCCTGGTCCTGGGTGGAGAAGATGTTGCACGACGACCAGCGCACTTCGGCACCCAGGGCAACCAGGGTTTCGATCAGCACGGCGGTCTGGATGGTCATGTGGATGCAGCCCAGGATCTTCGCACCCTTGAGCGGTTGCTCCTCGAGGTACTTGCGACGCAGGCCCATCAGTGCAGGCATTTCCGATTCAGCGATGATGGTTTCGCGACGACCCCAGGCGGCCAGGGAGATGTCAGCGACTTTGAAATCGGTAAAACCAGCAGGCGTGTTTACAGCGCTCATCAAGAGCCTCCATTCGTAGTGTGCGAATGGGCGCCGTTGTGCGTTGAGCGTCCGCATGGCGGACAACGCCCCAACCGAGCCTGACAGGCCGAGCCTGCTGCAGCGCCCCTCGGATGGGTGGCGGGCATGGCCCCGCAGCGGGTGGCCATGTGAAACGGCGCAGATTATAGCCGGGGTGGGCTATCAGACCCAAGGTTTTCTGTCGATTAATCGAGACGATAGTCGATGGGTAATGGAGAGCGGCGGCAGGCTCTGCCATCATGACTGCACGTAAGCCAAGCCGTCAGGAGCAATGATGAACTTCCACACCCGCAAGTGGGTTAAACCCGAAGACCTCAACCCTAATGGCACGCTGTTCGGTGGCAGCCTGCTGCGCTGGATCGACGAAGAGGCGGCGATCTACGCCATCGTCCAACTGGGCAACCAGCGCGTGGTCACCAAGTACATGTCGGAAATCAACTTCGTCAGCGCTTCGCGTCAGGGCGACATCATCGAGCTGGGCATCACCGCCACCGAGTTTGGCCGCACCTCGATCACCCTCAAGTGTGAAGTGCGCAACAAGATCACCCGCAAGAGCATCCTGACCGTGGACAAGATGGTCTTCGTCAACCTGGGCGATGATGGCCTGCCCGCGGCGCACGGGCGGACGCAGATCAAGTATGTGCAGGATCAGTTCCCCGATACCGCCGTCGAATAAGCGGCAGGCGTGGGGCTTGGGCTATAGGGGCGTGGGAGCGGCCTTGCCCCGCGATGCGAGGGTGAACCCACCGCTGCCAACGCGGGGCAAGCCCGCTCCCACGAGTCCAACAAATCGCTCTTTCAGGGCTGGGCAGTAACGCCACGTACCACGCGGCCAATGCTCAAGCCCTGAATCAGGATCGAAGACAGCACCACGATGTAAGTGATCGACAGCAGCAGGTCGCGCTCATCACCTACTGGCAGCGACAGCGCCAGAGCCACCGAAACCCCACCGCGCAAACCACCCCAGGTCAGTACCCGCACCGTGCCTTTGGGCACGCTACGCCAGCGGCGCAGCAGGACGATCGCCGGTGCCACGGTCAGCAAACGCGACATCAATACCGCGACCGCCAGCACGCTGCCGGCCGCCAGGTGCAGCCAGTTGAACGGCAGCAGCAACAGCTCCAGGCCGATCAGGGCGAACAGCAGCGCATTGAGCATGTCGTCGATCAGCTCCCAGAAGCCGTCCATGTAGCGCCGGGTCATGTCGTTCATCGCCAGGTTGCGCCCCAGGTTGCCGATGATCAGACCGGCCACCACCATGGCGATTGGCGCCGAAACGTGCAGCTCGTAGCACATCGCCGAACCACCGATGACCAGCGCCAGGGTCAGCATGACCTCGACCTGGTACTGCTCGATGCTCTTGATCATGCGGTAGGTCGCGTAGCCGATCAGGCCGCCAAAGGCGATGCCGCCCAGTGCTTCGCGGGCAAACAGGATGGCGGTCTCGGAAACGCTCGGCGTCTCGCCGAGCTGGACGATCCCGAGCAATACGGTAAACACCACCACCGCCGTGCCGTCATTGAACAGCGACTCGCCGACGATGGTGGTTTTCAGTGGTTTCGATGCATTGGCGGTGCGCAGCGCGCCGAGCACCGCGATCGGGTCGGTCGGCGAAATCAGTGCGCCAAACAGCAGGCAATAGATCAGGCTGACGTGCCAGCCGAACAGGGCGAATACCCAGTGGGCCAGAAAGCCGATGACCACGGTGGCGATCAACACGCCGATGGTCGCCAACAGGCCGATGGGCCAGCGGTAACTGCGCAGGTCGCCGAGGTTGACATGCAAGGCGCCGGCAAACAACAGGAATGACAGCATCCAGTGCATCAGCAGATCGTTGAAGTCGATCTGGTTCATCAGGCCTTCGACGCGCTCTTCCAAGCCGGGGAAACCGATCAGGCTCAAGCCCTGGAGAATCAAGGAGAACAATAGCGCCGTCACCATCACGCCGATGGCGGGTGGCAGGCCGATGAAACGGTAATTGACGTAGGTGAGAAGGGTGGTCAGGCAGATAAACGCGGCAACAAGTTCAAGCATCCCAAATCCTGTAAAGAGTGGCTTCCGAGTCGTAACCCGAATCGCTCGGGCAGTAGTTTGATGGCCTGGCGAGGGTTTCGGGACACACCCTCTGACCGGAAATCTCCGATTCGTTCAGAAACAGGTGCCGCTATGCGGCCCCAAAGATCGACAGGAAACCGCTATATTTGTGCCCTCATCCGCCACAGGCCACCCCGGCTCTCTGCAAGGAATACAGCGTGTTGGCAACCTCCCTCGTGCTCATCGCAGCCCTCCTGCACGCCACCTGGAATACCCTGATCAAATTCAGTGGCGAGCGCCTGCTGGTGATCGCCAGCATGGATGCGGTGGCCCTGGTCTTCGCCCTCGCGGCCGTCGCTTTCGTCGACTTCCCGCCCGCTGAAATCTGGCCCTGGCTAGTGGCCTCGGCGCTTGCCGAGCAGCTCTACCGGGTACTGCTGATCAAGGCCTACCGCGTTGGCGACTTGGGCCTGGTCTATCCTCTGATGCGCGGCCTGTCGCCTTTGGTCGTGCTGGGCCTGACCCTGGCATTCGCCGGAGAAACACTGAGCCAGCAGCAGATCATTGGCATCCTGCTGATCCCCTGCGGTATGGCCTGCTTGCTGTGGCAGGGCGGAGGCGGTGAGCGGCTGCCTTGGTCGATGCTGCCGGTAGTGGCGCTAATTGGTCTGTGCATCGGCTGTTACACCTGGTTCGACGGCCAGGCAGTGCGTTTGTGGGGCCAGCCCTGGGATTACCTTGTCTGGCTGACCTTGCTCAGCGCCTGGCCGTTTCCGCTGCTGGCCAGCGTGGCGAGGCGTGCGCCGTTCGCGCTGTTCTGGCGCACGCAATGGCGGTTGGGGTTGGCGGTGGGCTTGTGTGTGTTGTTCAGCTACGCCCTGGTGCTGTGGGCCATGCACCTGGGGTCGGTGGCCGAGGCTGCGGCGCTGCGTGAGCTGAGTGTGATCCTGGTGGTGCTGTTGGGGATGCGCTACCTCAAAGAACCTTTTGGCGGCCCGAGGCTCTTAGCATGCGGGCTGGTCCTGGCGGGCATGCTGGTGATGAAGCTCTGATCCCGATCATTTCGAACAAGGAGTCCTGTCCATGACCGTTGCCCTGTGGTGCATTCTGATTGCCCTGATCCTGCCGCCGCTGTGTGCGCTGATCGCCAAGCTCAGCAGCGGGCGATTCGGCCTTAAGGACAATCACGATCCGCGAGCCTTTCTCGACACGCTGTCGGGCCTGCCACGGCGTGCCCATGCCGCGCAGCAGAACAGTTATGAAGCGTTTCCGGCGTTCGCGGCGGCGGTGCTGGTGGCGGATATCGTCGGCAATGCCGAACAGGTGACGCAGGACGTGCTGGGGGTGATGTACATCACCAGCCGGTTGCTCTACATCATTTGCTACCTGGCGGACTGGGCGGCGTTGCGCTCGCTGGTGTGGTTTGCCGGGCTGGCGTTGATTGTGTCGTTCTTCGTGGTTTCGGTCTGACATCGAGTCGCGCTTTTCGCGGGTAAACCCGCTCCTATAGGCACCCCGTTGACCTTGAAGCCAGCGCAGTCCCTGTGGGAGCGGGCTTGCCCGCGAAAAGCTCACCGCAAAATCAGAGGACTTTCGGCACTTCAGGCAATGGTTTGCCTTTAGGCCAAAGCATCCAGATCTGTCCCTGCTGCTTCATGTTACCCGCTAGTTCACCGGCCTCAGGCCCGGTGCCCCAGAACAGGTCCGCACGCACCTCGCCGGTAATTGCACCGCCGGTGTCCTGTGCGCCCACTGGCCGCACCACTGGCGTGCCGTCCGGGCGCGTGGTGGACAACCACAGCAAGCTGCCCAGCGGAATCACCTTACGGTCGATGGCCACGCTGTAGCCCGCAGTCAGCGGCACGTTGAGCGAACCGCGCGGGCCTTCGTTGCTGTCCGGGCGAGTGCTGAAGAAAACATAGCTGGGGTTGCTGGCCAGCAGTTCTGGCACCCGTTGTGGATTGGCCTGGGCCCAGGCATGAATGGCGCCCATGCTCACGTCTTCCTTCTTCAACTGGCCTTGCTCGATCAGCCAGCGACCAATCGGCCGGTAGGGGTGGCCGTTCTGGTCGGCGTAGCCCAGGCGCAACTGCCGGCCATTTTCCAGCTCGACGCGGCCCGAACCCTGGATCTGCAAGAATTGCAGGTCCATCGGGTCGGTCAGCCAGGCCAGCACCGGCGCTTTGGCACCGTCGCGATAGATCACCTCGGCAGTGTCATACGGCTTGAGCACCCGGCCTTCAAGGCGGCCACGCAGGCGTTTGCCTTTGAGCTCGGGATAGATGCTGGCCAGGTCGACCACGATCATGTCGTCGGGAATGCCATAAACCGGCACCTGAGCAGCTTCAGTGCGTTCCAGGCTGCCGGGGTAGACCGGCTCGTAATAACCAGTGATCAAGCCATTGGCGTTGTTCTCGGCCGAGCGCAGGCCATACACCTGCAGGTTCTGCTGGAGGAAGGCACGAGCTTGGGCGGCATCGTCCGGAATCCGCTGCGCTGCTTCGCAGGTCGGCGCCCAGACCGGGTCACGCTTGAGCTTCTCGCAGCCATTGCGCCAGGCCACGAAGCCTGCCAGCAAGTCGGCATCGCTGACGCTGGGCAGGTCTTTCCAGGTGGCGGGGGCGTAGGTGGCCACGGCATGGGGTTCGGGTTTGGCGCTTTCGCCGCCGTTGCAGCCGGCCAGCAGGGCCAGGGCGGGGAGTGCCCAGGCGAGATGGCGCAGAGCAGATTTCATGGCTGAATCCTTGAGCGGGCGAGCGCGTGGCTGCCCCTGTTTTTCGTAAGGGTATTGGTGTTTGTCGAGCAGGCGAGGATACTGTCGGCCCTATTCCGATGCCAATGTGACCGTGATGTTCAAATGTTTCACCGTGCTGCTGCTGGTCAGCGTGTCCCTGGTGGGCTGCGACCGTGTCGATCCTAACTCACCGCTGGGGCAGCGCAAGGCGATCTTCAAGCAGATGCTCAAGACCAGCGAAGACATGGGCGGCATGCTGCGCGGGCGCTTACCCTTCGATGGCGGCAAGTTCGCCGACGGCGCGCTGAAGCTCGATAGCCTGGCCCATGCGCCATGGCAGCACTTTCCACAAGTGCAGGATGAGGGCGACAGCAGTGCTCGGGCCGAGGTTTGGCAGCGGCAGGCGCGTTTTGAGGATCTGGCGCGGCAACTGGAAGGTGTCACCGCGCAATTGGTAGGCGTGACGCGGACTCAACCGCTGGAAATGGCGCAATTGAAGGCACCGATGGACAAGGTCGAAGCCGCCTGCAAGGCCTGTCATAGCGAGTTTCGCAACCACTGACAGCGCCGTAATGCTGTTCACTTAAAATTTTGGGGCCGCAAAGCGGCCCCAAAGCAGGCGACAAGGGCCTTAAGTGAACAGCATTACTGTAGGGGCTATTTATCCAGCTCGGCCTGCGCCTGTTTCAGTTCGGCTTCAGATTCCGCCAGCTTGCTCTGGCGCTTGGCAATCTTGCCTGGGTCGCCCTTGGCTTGCGCCTGTTTGAGGTCCGCCTGGCGCTCTTCAACTTCAGCCTTGGCCTTGTCGATTTTTGCTTGGCGCTCAGCGCGCAAGCCTTCATCGGTACAGTGCTCGGTATTCTCTTTCAGCGCTTTTTGCAGCCCGGGCACTTCGCCGGAGTTCTGCCGGGATTGGGCTTGCTGCAGCTGCTGCTCGATGGCATCACGTTTGGCTGCGCAGCCGGTCAGGCCGGGGCTGAGGATCTGCGCGGCTTGCAACGAGCCCGCGGGCAAAGCTAAGGCACTCAGCAAGGCCAGGGTAGACAGCCGTTTCATGGGGGGCCTCCTTTACAGGGTAATGGCAACAAAAACTGTAAGGGCATAGTGCGCTCAACGCTTTGCTCCGGGAACCCAGTAACGGCAAATATGGCCCCTTTTCAGACGGCTCCTACAGCTTTAGTGGCATCCATTGATTGAAATCAACGCTCCAGTTCGTCCAGCGCGCTCTGCAGTTCTTTCTTCGATTCGGCGAGCTTGTCTTTGCGCTTGTTGATCTTCTCGGCATCGCCTTTCTTCATCGCCTTGTCCAGGTCCTTGGTGCGCTGGTTCACTTCATGGCGGGCATCGAGCACCTTCTGCTCGCGCTCTTTGCGCAGGCTAGCGTCGGTGCAGTGCTCGGTGACTTCGCTCAGGGCCTTCTCCAGACCGGCCTGCTGAGCACTGTTGCCGTGGGCGCGGGCCTGTTCGATCTGTTCGCTGATGGCCTGACGCTTGGCTGCGCAACCGGTCAACCCGGGCTGCTGCTCGGCAGCCAGCGCAGAATGGGCGGACAGGCAGAACACGGCGGACAGGGCGAGGGACGAGAGCAGTTTCATCAGGGACTCCATTCGAAGGCAGGGCAACGGAAAATGAAATGCTGCCCTGAACCGGCGAAATTAGAAACCCTTGATTGCGTGCAGGCGCAATTGCGCGGCCAGTATCTGCACGTCGTCATGCTGGAAGAAAGCGCGCAGTTGCTCGGCCCGACGGCGGCCGATGCCGGGTTGCGCCAACCATTGCTCGGTATTTCTGGCGGCCAGGGTCGACCAGTCGGAACCCAGATCGAGGTCCTTGGGCGCCGGTACACCGATGGCGCGCAACCAGCGTTGGAAGGGTTGTTGACGGGCTTGCTCGAAGGCCTGCAGCAATTGCTCGGCGCGTTTCTCGCCAATCCCAGGGGTGAGCAGCAAGTCGGCGCGCGTCAGGTTCAGCCAGTCGTCCAGGTTGCCGACCGCAGCGCTGTCGACCAATTGCGCCCAGGTCGATGAGCCCAGCTTTGCCATGGTCAAGCCCTGCTTGCCGCTTAGCCAGTTCAAGCGGGCGATAAATTGCTGTCTGCAGCTCTCGCTGTCTTGCCAGCAGCTGAGGGGGTGATGCTCGGAAGGCACCGGCGCAGCCACAGGCTCACGATGCAAACTGCGATGCACCACGCTGTCCAGGCGGGGGATGGTCAGCCCCGCCAGGCTCACGGCCACTTGGTCGCCGCGGCGTATGTCCAGCGCTTGCCAGCGCGCGAGTGATCCCAAGCTGACCAGGCTGATTCGGCGATCATCCAGGGTCAGTGGCTCAAGGTGCAGCATGGGGGTGATTCGGCCTGTCCTGCCGACCCTGAAGCGAACGTCTCGGACCTCAGCCAGCGCTTGCCTGAACGGGTACTTCCACGCTGCGATCCAGTACGGCGGCTTGGCCCGCCAGCGCTCAGCCGGTGGGCGACTGTCCAGACGCAAGATCACCCCGTCGGTGGCGAACGGCAGCGGCGTGCGATACCAGCGCTGGCGCCAATCAGCGGCCTGCTCGTAGGTGCTGATGGCCACGCTGTAGCGCTGGCTGTCGGCAAAACCCAGTTCTGCCAGCTTGGCCAAGCGTTCGGCCTGGCTGGCGGGGCCTTGCGGCCAGTCCCAGACGAACAGCCCGATATTCTGCCCTTGCTCGGCATTGATCTGCTTGCGTGCCAGCAACCCGGCGACAGTCCCTCGGGCATTGAGCCCGCCAGCACTTGCTTGCACATGCTTATCCAGCGCCCAGTACAGCTCGCCTTGCAAAACCATATCGAGCGGCTGTGGCAGTTGTTGAGTCAGGCCGCCTAGCGCAGGGATATGCCGGCTCCAGTCGTGGCCATGGATGCCATCGCCCCGGCTGAGCAATTGCCTCAGGCGGCCCTGGCGAAAGACCAGCGATACCGCAACGCCATCGACCTTGGGCTGAATCCAGATGCCCTGCTTGCCACGCATCCAGCCAGCGACCGCCTGCTCGTTGGCCAGCTTTTCGACGCCGGTGTGCGCGACAGGGTGGGGAATCTGACCGCGAGCGCTGGCCAGCGGGTGGTCGACGGTATTGAGCGAAAAGCACCTTTGTAGCCAGTGAAGGCGCTGCCGACTCTGGTCGTACAGTTCATCCGCCACCAGCGAAATGCCGTGGCGATGGTAGTGCTCATCCCATTTGGCCAGCGTGGCTTGCAGCTGCGCACTTTCTTGTCGCCCTCGTTCAGCGGGCCAGGCAGGGCAGTCGGCAGCGACGGCTGTGGATAAGTAAGCGCTAGCTAAAAAACCAACGAGCAGCTTGAGCGACATAGCCAGCATCCTTGCATGGCGGTGTGGAATGCTCAGCCTAGGCAGCCGACAGCCGGTTTGCAGGGCGCAGTTGTCAGCCGATATGTCACAAAAAAGCCCCTGCTGATTACTCGGCAGGGGCTTTCGTCTGTAGCTGTAGGAAGCTTACAGGCCGGCAGCGTCACGCAGCGCCTGGGCGCGATCGGTACGCTCCCAGGTGAAGGTGGTGAAGGTGTCGTCGCCGACAGTCTTCTGCTGCGGAGTACGGCCGAAGTGGCCATACGCTGCGGTCTCCTGGTACATCGGGTGCAGCAGGTCGAGCATGGTGGTGATGGCGTACGGACGCAGGTCGAAGCACTCACGCACCAGCTGGACGATCTTGTCGTCGGAGATCTTGCCGGTGCCGAAGGTGTTCAGCGAGATCGAGGTAGGCTGCGCCACGCCGATGGCGTAGGAGACCTGGATTTCGCAGCGCTCGGCCAGGCCAGCGGCGACGATGTTCTTGGCTACGTAGCGGCCAGCGTAGGCAGCCGAGCGGTCGACCTTGGATGGGTCTTTGCCGGAGAACGCGCCGCCGCCGTGACGGGCCATGCCGCCGTAGGAGTCGACGATGATCTTGCGACCGGTCAGGCCGCAGTCACCCACTGGGCCGCCAATGATGAACTGGCCAGTCGGGTTGATGTGGAACTGGGTGTCCTTGTGCAGCAGCTCGGCAGGCAGGGTGTGCTTGACGATCAGCTCCATCACCGCTTCCTGGAGGTCTTTTTGCGACACTTCAGGGTTGTGCTGGGTCGACAGGACGACGGCATCGATACCGACTACCTTGCCGCCTTCATAACGGCAGGTGACCTGCGACTTGGCATCCGGACGCAGCCACGGCAGCAGGCCGGACTTGCGCGCTTCGGCCTGGCGCTCGACCAGGCGGTGCGAGAAGCAGATCGGCGCTGGCATCAGCACGTCGGTTTCGTTGCTGGCATAGCCGAACATCAGGCCCTGGTCGCCAGCGCCCTGATCTTCTGGCTTGCTGCGGTCAACGCCTTGGGCGATGTCCACCGACTGCTTGCCGATGATGTTCATCACCGCGCAGGTGGCGCCGTCGAAGCCGACGTCGGAGCTGTCGTAGCCGATGTCGATGATGACTTTACGGACGATTTCTTCCAGGTCGACCCAGGCCGACGTGGTGACTTCGCCGGCGATGATGGCGACACCGGTCTTGACCAGGGTTTCGCACGCGACACGGGCGAATTTGTCCTGGGTGATGATGGCGTCCAGGACCGCGTCCGAAATCTGGTCGGCGATCTTGTCCGGATGCCCTTCGGACACGGACTCGGAGGTGAAAAGGGAGTATTCGCTCATCTCGACGGGTTCCTAAAATTTACCGAATGGTGAGTGTCGCCAGCCGTCCGCTGGAAATGTCGGACCTGAATCTGGAAACCGTTACGCAAGCCCACATAGAGGCTGTCCCCGGGTAGCAGCCCGGCAGCATGGGCCCACTGGGCCAGGTCGTCCTGCTCGAAGCCAAGCCATAGGTCGCCGCAAGCATCGCGTGCCCAACCTTGGTCATGGCTGCACAGCTCGGTGACCAACAGGCTGCCGCCTGCCTTCACCCGTTTGGCCAACTGGCGCAAGGCCAGGGCCGGGTCGCTGAAATGGTGCAAGACCATGTTCAGCACGACGCAGTCGGCTTCCACATCCGTTGCACCCAGTGCATCGGCCAACTGCAGATTTACATTACCCAGGCCTTCACGTTCGCAGACCTGGCGGGCGAGCTCGAGCATGGTCGAGCTGTTGTCCATGGCGGTGACCTGGGCGAAGCGGCGGGCCAGGTCAGGCAGGAAACCGCCGTCACCGGGGCCCACTTCCAAGGCGCTGGCGGCAGGCCCGAAGCTCAGCTTGTCGAGCAGCGCCAAGAGGCTTTCGCGGTACTGCGGCAGACCGGCGATCAGGTCTTGCTGGGCGCGAAACTTCTCTTCTACACGCAGGAAAAAGTCCTGGCTGGTGGCCGCGCGGCGCTGCTGTACTTGGGCGATGCGCGCTTGCACATCCTCCGGCAGGGCCAGGTCGTCGACTTCTTCGAGCAGGGCGCTGTGCAAGCGCCCGCCCGGACGCAGGCTGTCAGGCAGGGCGCGGCGGTAGAAGATGGCATTGCCTTCGCGGCGGGTGGCGACCAGGTCGGCCTGGGCCAATACCTTCAAGTGGTGGCTCATGCCCGATTGGCCGATGTCGAAGATCTGCGCCAACTCCAGCACGCCGAACGAGTCGCTGGCCAAGGCGCGCAACACATTCAGGCGTAGCTCATCGCCACTGGCTTTGCACAAGGCAGCCAATGCGTCGCTTCGCTGAATAGGGATGGGTTGGGCGCGTAGGTTCATAGCGCGGCAGTCTAGACAGGCATCGTTGCCCTCGCAATAGCAATATCAAAAAGTTTTGATATTGCAAGACGTACGGTTTGCTGGCCGCGCGAGCGGCCGCTATGAGCAAAGAGAGTGGGGTGAGCGCGTGGGAGCGGGATTGCCCCGCGATGGCATCAGTGCATTGACTATCGCC
>NZ_JBCPSP010000043.1:0-42797 GCF_051129895.1 Pseudomonas sp. Je.1.5.c | reverse complement strand
CCCAAGCCTTGGTCATCTTGGCTCGAAAGCTTGCCCGCGTGGCTTTCGCCCTGATGAAAAATCAGGGCGAATACATCACCAGAGCTATGAAATTGGCTTGCCCATAACCATAGAATCTCCCACAGGTTCACCGCCAGCCGGAAGAACGGCGCGGTACCTCCCACAGGTTCACCGCCAGCCAGAAGAACGGCGCGGTACCTGTGGGAGCGGGCTTGTCGGGGCGCCGAACCGCCGCGAACGGCTGCAAAGCAGCCCCAATCGCCCTACCGCCTCATGAATAAATCTCGTGATCATCTCAAATTATATGAGTTTGTCTCACGATGCCCGTGCCGCCAAACTTCCCTCATTGAATTTCCACTCTAAGGGACAAGGCACATGGCACTGGCACACAACCTGGGTTTTCCACGCATCGGCCGCGATCGTGAGCTGAAAAAAGCCCAGGAAGCTTTCTGGAAAGGCGAACTCGACGAAACCGGCCTGCGCGCCGTAGGCCGCGAGCTGCGTGCCGCCCATTGGCAGGCGCAAAAAGACGCTGGCATTGAACTGCTGCCGGTCGGCGACTTCGCCTGGTACGACCAGGTCCTGACCCACTCGCTGACCTTCGGCGTTATCCCCGAGCGCTTTCGTGGCCAAAGCGGCGCCAAGCCGACCCTGCACACCCTGTTCAGCATGGCCCGTGGCGCCGTGGCGACGGACCGCAGCGACAGCTGCTGCGGCGGCGCCCACGCCCAGGAGATGACCAAGTGGTTCGACACCAACTACCACTATCTGGTCCCGGAATTCACCGCCGAGCAGCAGTTCACCCTGAGCTGGGAGCAGTTGTTCGAGGAAGTCGCCGAAGCCAAGGCGCTGGGCCATGCAGTCAAACCGGTGGTGATCGGTCCGCTGACTTACCTGTGGCTGGGCAAGACCAAGGGCGCTGAGTTCGACAAGCTGGAACTGGTCGACCGCCTGCTGCCGCTGTACGACGAGATCTTCAACCGCCTGGCCGCGCAGGGCGTGGAGTGGGTGCAGATCGATGAGCCGATCCTGGTGCTGGATCTGCCACAAAGCTGGAAAAACGCCTACGAGCGGGTCTACAACATTCTTCAGCGTGCGCCGCTGAAAAAGCTGGTCGCGACCTACTTCGGTGGCCTGGAAGACAACCTCGGCCTGGCGGCCAATCTGCCGGTCGATGGCCTGCACATCGACCTGGTGCGCGCCCCCGAGCAGTACCCGACCATCCTCGACCGCTTGCCGGCCTACAAGGTGCTGTCGCTGGGCGTGGTCAATGGCCGCAACGTCTGGCGCTGCGATCTGGAAAAAGCCCTCGACGTGCTGCGCCATGCCGCCGAGCGTCTGGGTGATCGGCTGTGGGTCGCGCCGTCGTGCTCGCTGCTGCACAGCCCGGTGGACTTGGCCCGAGAAGACCAGCTCGATGCCGAGCTGAGAAGCTGGTTGGCCTTTGCCGTGCAGAAGTGCCAGGAAGTCGCTGTGCTGACCAAGGCCATCAACCAGCCAGGCGCAGCCGACGTGTACGCGGCACTGGAAGACAGCCGCGCCGTACAGGCCAGCCGCGCTGCCTCGCCGCGCATTCACAAACCGGCTGTGCAGGCCCGTCTGGCGGCGATCAAGCCGGCTGACAGCCAGCGTCTGTCGGCCTTTGAGCAACGCATCGTCAAGCAGCGGGCGGGGCTGGACCTGCCGGCGTATCCGACCACTACCATTGGCTCGTTCCCACAGACTTCGGCGATCCGTCTGGCGCGTCAGTCGTTCAAGCAGGGCAAGTTGACCGAGGCCGAGTATATCGAGGCCATGCACAGCGAGATTCGCCACGCGGTGCAAATCCAGGAGCAACTGGGGTTGGACGTGCTGGTACACGGCGAGGCCGAGCGCAACGACATGGTCGAGTACTTCGCCGAGCAGCTCGACGGCTATGTGTTCACCCGCTTCGGCTGGGTGCAGAGCTACGGCTCGCGCTGCGTCAAGCCGGCGGTGATCTTCGGTGACCTGAGCCGGCCCAAAGCCATGACCGTAGAGTGGATCAAGTACGCCCAGGGCCTGACCCGCAAGGTCATGAAGGGCATGCTGACTGGCCCGGTCACCATGCTGATGTGGTCGTTCCCGCGTGAAGACGTCAGCCGCGAAGTGCAGGCCCGGCAGCTGGCGCTGGCGATTCGTGACGAGGTGGTGGACCTGGAAGCGGCGGGCATCAAGATCGTGCAGATCGACGAAGCAGCCTTCCGCGAAGGCCTGCCGCTGCGCAAGAGCGCCTGGGCCAATTACCTGGAGTGGGCCACCGCAGCCTTCCGCTTGTGCGCCTCTGGGGTGCGTGATGAAACCCAGATCCACACCCACATGTGCTACAGCGAGTTCAACGATGTGATCGAGTCGATCGCGGCGATGGACGCTGACGTAATCACCATCGAGACTTCGCGCTCGGACATGGAGCTGCTGGAGGCGTTCGAGAAGTTCGACTACCCGAACGAGATCGGCCCTGGCGTGTACGACATTCACTCGCCGCGGGTGCCGAGCCGTGAAGAGATGGTCAAGCTGCTGCGCAAGGCTGCGCAGCGCATTCCCGCTGAGCGTCTGTGGGTCAACCCCGACTGCGGCCTGAAGACCCGTGGCTGGCCTGAGACCGAGGCGGCGCTGGTGAACATGGTCGCCGCTGCCCGCGAGCTGCGTGGTGCGGCGGTGGCTTGAACAGGTAGTTGAGCAAAACAACGGGACGCACTGCGTCCCGTTTTGCGTTGTGCGGGCTTAGATCGATTCTGAACTGGGGTTTGGTGGGACTGCAACGCAGCCCCAACATCTCACTGACGAAAAATCACTCGCGCTCGATCGCCAACGCCACGCCTTGCCCGCCGCCAATGCACAAGGTCGCCAGCCCCTTCTTGGCATCGCGCTTGATCATCTCGTGCAACAGCGTCACCAGCACCCGGCACCCCGAGGCCCCAATCGGATGCCCCAGCGCAATCGCCCCGCCGTTGACGTTGACCCGCGCGGCATCCCACTCCAGCGATTTACCTACCGCCAGCGCCTGAGCGGCAAACGCCTCGTTGGCTTCGATCAAGTCCAGATCGCCCAGCGTCCAACCTGCCTTGTCCAGGCAACGCTGGGTCGCCGATACCGGCCCGATGCCCATGATCGCCGGATCGACCCCGGCACTGGCATAACCGGCAATCTTCGCCAGCACCGGCAGGCCCAGCGCCTTGGCTTTGTCCGCACTCATCAGCAACACCGCCGCAGCGCCATCGTTGAGGCTGGAGGCATTGCCCGCGGTCACGCTGCCGTCCTTCTTGAATGCCGGGCGCAGTTTGGCCAGCGACTCGGCCGTGGTGTCAGCGCGCGGCTGTTCATCACGCTCGACCACTTTTGGCTCGCCCTTTTTCTGCGCCAGCACGATCGGGGTAATTTCATCTTTGAAGCGCCCAGCCTCGATGGCGGCAATCGCCTTGCGCTGGGATTCAGCGGCAAAGGCGTCCTGCTGCTCGCGGCTGATGTCGAACTTGTCCACCAGGTTCTCGGCCGTGATGCCCATGTGGTAATCGTTGAACGCATCCCACAGGCCATCGCTGATCATGCTGTCGATCAACTGCCCATGGCCCATGCGCTGGCCGCTGCGCGCCGCTGGCATGACGTAGGGCGACAGGCTCATATTTTCCTGGCCGCCCGCAATCACCACGTCGGCATCGCCACAGCGAATCGCCTGGGTGGCCAGGTGCAGTGCTTTGAGGCCCGAGCCGCAGACCTTGTTCAAGGTCAGCGCTGGTACTGCGAACGGCAGGCCGGCCTTGACCGCCGCCTGGCGTGCGGGGTTCTGCCCGGCGCCGGCGGTCAGCACTTGGCCGAGGATCACTTCATCGACCTGGGTTGGGTCCAGCCCGGTTTGCTCCAGCAGGCGCTTGATCACCGCGGCGCCCAGCTCGACCGCTGGCACGCTGGCCAGCGCCCCCTGGAAACTGCCAATGGCCGTACGGGTGGCGGCAACGATGACGACTTCATTCATTTTGTTGTTCTCCATGAAGGGTGGGGCGCCAGGACAGCGGCGCATTCCCACCAGCATCGGCGGGATTGGTTGATTTGTTAAGTTTGTTTTTCTTTGTGATTGATCTGAAATGCAAATGAATGGCCCAGGTGGCAGCAGCAGTGGCAGCCAGCATCGCCAGGCAATCGCAGCTACGCTAGATGAGCTTGGCTGCGCCGCGTGCTGTTTCACTCACACTGGAGCTTATCGTCATGCGTACCCTGATCCTGCTCACGTTGCTGCTTGTCAGTGGCCTTTCCCTCGCCTCACCGCAATGCACCACCGCCGAGAAAAGTACCTGGCAAGACCCAGAGAAATTCCAGACCCAGCTCAAGGAACAGGGCTACAAGATCAGCAAGTTCAAGGTCACCAAAGGCAACTGCTACGAGATCTATGGCTTCGACAAGGATGGCCGCAAGGTCGAGATCTACCATGACCCGGTCACTGGCAAGGCGGTGAAAACCGATATCGAAGACTGATGCCCGCCGCCAGGGTGCGGCTGTGGGATCCGCTGTTGCGCGCCTGTCACCTGTCGTTTGCCACGGTGTTCTTCGCCAATTACTTCTTCAATGAAGAAGGCGACGATTGGCATCAGTGGCTGGGTTATTACGCGCTGGGCTGCCTGCTGCTGCGGCTGGTATGGGGCTTCGTTGGCCCGCGCAGTGCCCGTTGGGCGGACTTTTGGCCGACCCGTGCGCGCTTGGCGGCGCACGCTCAGGCGCTGCTGCGGGGCGAGCCGTATCACCGGTTGGGGCATTCGCCGATTGGCGCGTTGGTGATGCTGGCGATGCTTGGCTGCATCGCCGGGCTTGGGCTGACTGGGTGGTTGTCGCAGGAAGTCGACGCGCTATGGGGCGCGGATTGGCCGGTGGATGTGCACAGTGTGCTGGCCAATGCCTTGTTGGCACTGGTGTGCGTGCATGTGTTGGCGGCGCTGGTCGAGAGTGTGCGGCTGGGTGAGAACTTGCCCTGGTCGATGATTACCGGGTGGCGGCGGGGGCCTGGGGATCGGTGAATGGGGCCGCTTTGCGGCCCAATCGCGGGGCAAGCCCGCTCCCACGCAGATAGTGTGCTGACAGGTTACGTGGGAGCGGGCTTGCCCCGCGATTAAGGCGCACGCGGCCCTGTGCTACACCACAGGACACTGATGGGTAACGCAGTGAATCCCGCCACCCCCAGCCGCAATCGCATCGATATCCAGCTGCACCACTTCGCGCCCTGGATACAGCTTTACCAGCAAGTCACGCGCCTTGCCGTCCGCACGCTTGTCGCCAAACTGCGGCGCAATCACCGCCCCGTTGATCACGAAGTAGTTGATATACCCCGCAGCAAAATCTGGATTGCCGCGGCTGAACTTATTGCGCCTGGGCGCCAGCGGCGGCGACACGGTGTGAATTTCAAGCGGGCGGCCATCGGCATCGGTCGCGCCCTTGAGTATCTCCAGGTGCCGCTTGGTCACGGCGTGATCATACGAGTCCGGGTCGTTATCCAGATTGGCGATCACCACCCCAGGGCGGACGAAGCGCGCATAGAAATCCACATGCGCATCGGTGATGTCCTTGCCCTTGATCCCCGGCAGCCAGATGATCTTGCGCAAGCCCAAGCGCGTCTTGAGCTCTTCTTCGACCTGGGCCTTGCTCCAGCCAGGGTTGCGGTTGCCGTTGACCCAGCAGCTCTCGGTCATGATCCCGGTGCCATGGCCATCCACCTCGATCCCACCCCCTTCGCCAACCAGCTCGCTGCGCTGATACTGCGCGCCGGCCAGCTTGGCCACCCGCGCAGCCAGCTTGGCATCGTTGCGGTGGCGCTGCTTGCCACCCCAGCCGTTGAAGTTGAAATCGACGGCGGCCAGTGCGCCGTCATCGTCGACGACGAAGTTGGCGCCGATGTCGCGCATCCAGATGTCGTCCAGCTCGCAGGTGACGTAGGTGATGTTGTGGCGACCACAATAGTCTTCAGCCAGGTCGCGCTCGGTCGGGCGGCAAAACACCGTCAGCGGCTGGAAGCGGGCAATGGCCTGGGCAATGCGTCCGAGGGCGGCTTGCACGTCAGTGGTGAAGTCTTCCCAGATAGCGTCCTGGGCGCCAAAGGCGAGGTACGCGCGCTGCTGCGCTTCGCCTTCGTCAGGCATGAACCAGCGCCCCAGCTCAGCGGCGCGGGCGCTGCCCAGTGGCAGCCCGAGGCCGGCGCCAAGGCCGGCGGCCAGGGACAGTTGCAGGAAGGTTCGACGAGTCGGCATGGGTCAGTCCTGTGCAGTCTTGAAGCGGGTCCAGACGCGCATGCGCGCACGCATGTCGGCCTGGGGGATGTCCTTGCCTGGGATCAACCGGGCGTAGGTCGCTGGGTCTAGGTAGATATCGGGGTTGTCGCGCATGCGTGCATCCACCGCCGGGCGCGCCTTGGCGCTGGCGGTCGGGTAGCCGGTGAAGTTGCTGATCGCGGCCATGTTTTCCGGGCGCATGACGAAGTTGATGAAACGATAGGCGTACTCCGGGTGACGCGCATCGGCGGGGATGGCCATGGTGTCCATCCACACCGTGGTGCCTTCGCGCGGCACGCGGTACTGAAAGTCGATGGCTTTGCCGGCAGCCTCGGCGGTGCGCTGGGCCTGGATCACATCGCCGCTGTAGCCCAGCGACAGGCACAGGTTTTCGTTGACCAGTTCGGTCACCGGCTGCGACTGGAACTTGCGCACGTAGGGGCGGATGGCGCTGAGCAGTGCGCTGGCGGCGGCCAGGTCTTCGCGCTTGGCGCTGCGCGGCTCGCGGCCGAGGTAGTTGAGCACCACGGCCAGGGCTTCGTCGGGCGAGTCGATGATCGAGATACCGCAGTCGGCGAACTTGGCGGCCAACTCTGGCTTGAGCAGCAAATCGAGGCTATTGAGTGGTGCATCGGGCATGCGCTGGCGGATCTTGTCGGCATTGACTGTCAGGCCGATGGTGCCCCAGGTGTAAGGCACGGTCGCCTGGCGCGCCTTGGGGTATTGGTCGTGCAGCGTGCGCAGGCCGGGGTCGAGATCGTCCAGTGCGGGCAGTTGGCTGCGATCGAGCGGTTGCAGGCTGCCGGCGCGCATCAGCCGTTCGGCTACGGTGTCGCCGGGGAATACCAGGTCGTAGCCGCTGCGCCCGGACATCAGCTTGGCTTCGAGCACTTCGCTGCCGTCCATGACGTCGTAGATCACCTGGATACCCGTCTCGGCGGTAAAACGCTTGAGGGTGTCTTCGGCAAAATAGTCCGCCCAGTTGTACAGGCGCAGGGTCGGTTGTTCGGCCTGGGCCTGGCTGGCGCAAAGCGCCAGGCCCAGGGCGGCCAGCAGGTGGCAAGGGCGCAGGGGCATGGTCAGATCCTCCGGGTGGGGTGGCCGTCGAGCGTCATCAGGGGCGCGTACATCTCGGGGCGGCGGTCGCGGTAGATGCCCCAGCTCAAGCGCTCTTCGCGCATGCGCGCCAGGTCCAGGTCGTGCAGCCAGACGCCCGTGTTGTCGCGGTCGGCTTCAGCGAGCAGGGCGCCCTTGTGGTCGCAGATGAACGACGAGCCGTAGAAGCGCATGGCCAGGCTGTCATCGCTGCGTGCCACTTCACTGCCAACGCGGTTGGCGGCCACGACCGGCAGCAGGTTGGCGGCGGCGTGACCGCGCATGGCCATCTGCCAATGGTCGCGTGAGTCCAGTTCGGCGGCGCCGGGTTCCGAGCCGATGGCGGTGGGAAACAGCAACACTTCGGCGCCCATCAGCGCCAGGCAGCGGGCGGTCTCGGGGAACCACTGGTCCCAGCAGATACCGATGCCCAGGCGGCCGAAGGCGGTCTCCCAGACCTTGAAGCCGGTGTCACCGGGGCTGAAGTATTCCTTCTCCTGGTAGCCGATGGCGTTGGGGATGTGGGTCTTGCGATAGACCCCGAGCAGGCGCCCGTCGGCATCGGCCACGCTCAGCGAATTGAAGAAGGCGTTGCCGGCCCGTTCGTACCAGCTCAGCGGCAGCACCACGCCCAGCTCGCCGGCCAGGGCGGCGAAGCGCTTGAGCAGCGGGCTGTGCTGGTACGTCTCGGCCAGCGCCTGGTGGCTGTGGCATTGCTCGATGCAGAAGTACGGGGTGGCGAACAGCTCCTGCAACAGGATCACCTGGGCACCCTGGGCGGCCGCCTGGCGTACCAGTTGTTCGGCGCGCTCAAGGTTGGCCGGCAGATCCCAGCTGCAGGGCATTTGGGTGGTGGCGATGCGCAACTGGCTCATGGGCGTGCCTCGCGCAGGGGCCAGGCCGGCTGCTGCTGGGTGATGCAGTGGATACCGCCACCGCCGTGGGCAATGTTGTCGATGCGCACCGGGACGATCTCGCGCCCAGGGAAAGCCACGGCCAGCTGGCGCGCGGCGGCCTGGTCGGCGTCGATGCCGTAGGCGGGCATGATGATCGCGTCGTTGGCGATGTAGAAGTTGGTGTAGGAGGCGCAGAACACCTCGGCCACAGGGTCGACGGCGGCGCTGGCTTCGTACAGGTCGAGCAGCTCGAAAGGGCGGCCTTGGGCATCGCTCGCCAGTTCCAGGGCGCGGCGGTTTTCCCGGGCGACCTCGGCGTACACCGAGTTGTGCTCGTGGGTGGCGTCGACCAACAGCACGCCGGGGCGGGCGAAGGCGCACACGCCATCGACGTGGCCATCGGTCATGTCGCCGGTGACGTACTGTGGATCGCCCGGCAGCCAGATGGTCTTGCTAATGCCCAGCAGGCGAGCGAAGCAGTCTTCGAAATCAGCCTTGGTCAGCCCCGGATTGCGATTGCGGTTGAGCAGTACCGATTCGGTGGTGATCAGCGTGCCTTGGCCATCGACATGAATCGCACCGCCTTCGTTGCACAGCGGCGTGCTGAAGCCCTCCAGGCCCAGGTGGTCGAGGATACGCCGGCCGAGGCTGCGATCCTGGCTGTGCGCCGACTTGTTGCCCCAGGCGTTGAAGCGCCAGCTCAGGCCTGCCAGGCCATGCTGCGGATGGCAGATAAAGCTCGGCCCGCTGTCGCGGCACCAGCTGTCGTCCACCGCCAGCTCCACCAGCTCGATGCCTGGGCCGCACAGGGCTCGGGCGCTGGCGATGGCGGAAGGATCGACCACCATCTTCACCGGCTCGAAGCGGGCGATGGCGCTGGCCACGCGGGCATAATCGCGTTGCACATCGGCCAGGGTCACGCGCCAGCCGGCTTCCCACAGGCTTTGGTTGTGCGGCCAGATCATCCAGGTGGCGGCGTGGCGGGCCCATTCGGCAGGCATGCGCCAGCCGCTGTCGTTGGACAGGTGCATAGAGAACTCCGATCAGTTAAGAATTATTTATCAACGAAGCCCGCCGTCGCGGGTGTTGAGGTCAATGCTAGGACTAGGAAGGTGCAGCGACAAACGATAGATTTAGCGCACATCTGATCAGTCAGGCTTATCGATATGCTCAAACACTGGCCCCCGCTCAATGCCCTGCGCGGTTTCGAGGCTGCTGCCCGGCTCGGCAGTTTTCACAAGGCTGCCGAGGCGCTGAACCTCACTCAATCGGCGATCAGCCAGCAGATTCGCAGCCTGGAAAGTTATCTGGAGCAGCCGCTGTTTCACCGCACTGGGCGCAGTGTCAGCCTGACCGATGCTGGCCACGATCTGCTCAGCACAACGCAATCGATGCTGCAGCAATTGGCGGTGGGGATTCGGCGGCTCGATCAGTACCGCAAGCCCAACCAACTGGTGGTCAACACCACCCCGGCGTTTGCCCGGCATTGGTTGCTGCCGCGTCTGGCAGACTTTCGTCAGCGCTGCCCGCAGGTCGACCTGTGGCTGTTCACCAGCTTCGACGTGCCAGACATGGCTACCCAGACCATCGACCTGGCCATTCGTGACGACCTCAGCGCCCAGGCCGAATGCAGCTTCAGCGTGCTGCATCAGGATCGACTGTACCCGGCGTGCCATCCGGGGTTGCCAGAAAGCGGCCGCACGACCTTGCACGGCGAGCGGGAGATGGACTGGAGCCACTGGCAGGTGGAGGGCGGCGAGGATGTCGGCCAGCAGGGGCGGGGGCTGAATTTTTCTGACCCCGGGTTGCTGCTCGAAGCGGCTTGCGAGGGGCTGGGGATTGCCCTGGTGAGCCAGCTGCTGGCGCAGCGGGCGGTGGCCGAGGGCCAGTTGCAGGCGCTGTCGCAGCAGCGCGTGCGGGGGCCTGCCTGGGCCTGCCTGGTGCATCGCGATAGCCAGGATGACCCGCTGGCGCGGCAGTTTCTGGCGTGGTTGCGGGGTGAGCTGGCGGGTTGAGGGTTTCTGGGCTGGCCTCATCGCGGGGCAAGCCCGCTCCCACAGTTGCTGCGCCGCTGCGACATGTCCCGCGATGTGGCCGGCAGCCTTTTGCATCACTCAATCACCCCGTAATATGTGTCGGATAACCTGCGGGGGTAGTCTCACCCTCTGATCAACGGATCCGGCCCACGCGGCGCGGCTCCTCAGCATAAACCTGACGAGGTACAGACATTGGCCATCATTCATCCCAAGGTTCGCGGTTTCATCTGCACCACGACTCACCCCAAGGGCTGCGAGCTCAACGTCCGTGACCAGATCGAAGCCACCCGCAAGCTGGGCGTGCGCGAGGATGGTCCGAAGAAGGTCTTGGTGATCGGTGCTTCCAGCGGCTACGGCCTGGCAGCGCGCATCACCGCCGCATTCGGCTTCAAGGCCGACACCCTGGGCGTGTTCTTCGAAAAGCCGGGCACCGAAACCAAGCCAGGCACTGCCGGCTGGTACAACGCCGCCGCGTTCGACAAGTTCGCCAAGGCCGAAGGCCTGTACAGCAAGTCGATCAATGGTGATGCCTTCTCCGACGAAGCCCGCGCCAAGGTCATCGAGCTGATCAAGAACGAAATGGGCGGCAAGGTCGACCTGGTCATCTACTCGCTAGCCTCGCCTGTGCGCAAGCTGCCGCAGACCGGTGAGCTGGTGCGCTCGGCGCTCAAGCCAATCGGCGAGCCGTACAAGTCGACCGCGATCGACACCAACAAAGACACCATCATCGAAGCCAGCATCGAGCCTGCCACCGAGCAGGAAATCGCCGACACCGTGACCGTCATGGGTGGCCAGGACTGGCAGCTGTGGATCGATGCCCTGGCCGGTGCCGACGTGCTGGCCGAAGGCGCGCGCACCGTGGCCTTCAGCTACATCGGCACCGAAATCACCTGGCCGATCTACTGGCACGGCGCCCTGGGCCGGGCCAAGCAGGATCTGGACGAGACCGCCCTGCGCCTGGACAAGAAACTGGACGACGAAATCAAGGGTGGCGCCAACGTGGCGGTGCTTAAGTCGGTGGTCACCCAGGCAAGCTCGGCCATCCCGGTGATGCCGCTGTACCTGTCGATGGTGTTCAAGATCATGCAGGAAAAGGGCGTCCACGAAGGCACCCAGGACCAGCTCGACCGTATGTTCCGCGAGCGCATGTACCGCACCGACGGCGCCCCGGCTGAGGTGGACGAGAAAGCCCGCCTGCGCCTGGACGACTGGGAGCTGCGCGACGACGTACAGGACGCCTGCAAGGCCCTGTGGCCGCAAGTGAGCACCGAGAACCTGTTCGAGCTGACCGACTATGCCGGTTACAAGAAGCAGTTCCTCAACCTGTTCGGTTTCGAGCGTCAGGATGTTGACTATGATCAAGACGTAGCCACCGACGTACGGTTCGACTGCGTCGAGCTGTAAGCAAGCCATTGACCGTGCACCTGTTTTCCACAGGTGTACGGTTCCCGCCTGGGCTTGTTAACATCTTGCAACACATTATCTGCTGGCCATTTGATATGGCCGCCATCTATACCGCAGTTATTGGCCGGGCAATTTCGCCGTGGCCTGGGAGGCGGTATGAGTGCACTGCAAAAACTACAAGAACGCATAAGGCGAAAAGGTCTCAAGCGCACCTTCAAGACGCTGTTCGAACGTTACGTGTTTTTCCACTGGGAACTGCTGTGGATGGAACGCGATTTGATCAGCCCCGTCCCCCCTTGCAAGCTTAAAGAGCACCCGCCAGTCACCTTGGTGGAAATCACCACCGACAATGCCGATGCCTTCGCTCGCCACTTTGGCGACCGCGTTGAAACCATGCGCGAACTGGCCGCTGCCGGGCATACCGGGCACATGTACCTGGACGAGCAGGGCGATGCGATCGCCTTCATTTGGGCCAGCGTGGTCGACTATCACGACAAGCACTATTACGGCTGCACCTTCCCGGTCAAACCGGGGGAATTCTTCGAGTTCGGCGGTGAAATGATCCGCCGCTACTTTGGCAGTGAGCTATCGGTGACCGCCCAGGTCGCACTGTGGAATACCATGCGCGAGAAGGGCTGCCACAAGGTGGTGGATGTGGTCGAGACGCACAACGTGCCGGCGATGAAACTGCACCTGCGCATGGGTTACCACGAGCAGGGCCGGGTGATGCATGTGTACGGCCTGTTCGGCCGCTTCAAACTGTTTCGCGAGAGCCGCTATCACGGTTCGCGCCTGGAAGTGCTGCGCAAGCCAGGCGTTGCTCGCGCCTTGTCGACGACCTGAGGGGGTGGCTTGGCGCTGATTTTTTGCTAGCGTTGGCGGACAACAATTCGTGTGTCCGCCCTTTCCTGTAGGCGCGACGCCGCAGGGAGCGCGCCATGAGCAGCCTCACTCAACCCGCCAGTGCCTTTCGCCAGCCAGCCGCCGATGGTTACAGCCTCGGCGGTTTCCAGTGGCGCCATGCCCAGCCCGATCTCCAGCGTCCGCTGGTGATCATCAATGCCGCAACCTCGGTGCGCTGTCGTTATTACTCGCGTTTTGCCGATTATCTGTTTGCCCAGGGCTTCGATGTGCTGACCTACGATTACCGGGGTATCGGCGAGTCGCGGCCGGCGTCGTTGCGCGGGTTCAGTGCGTCTTGGAGCGACTGGGGGCGATTGGATTTCGAAGCCATGCTGCAGCGCGCAGCCGAGCAGTTCGCGGGGCAGCCCGTGGATGTGGTGGGGCACAGCTTTGGCGGCTGGGCGGTTGGCCTGGCGCCGTCTGCCGAGCGGGTGCGGCGGGTGGTGATGGTCGGCGCGCAGTTTGCCTACTGGCGCGACTATGCGGCGCAGCAGCGCTGGCAGCTGTTTGGCAAGTGGCATGTGCTGATGCCGTTGTTGACGCGGGTCTACGGCTATTTCCCGGGCAAGCGCCTGGGCTGGCTGGAGGATACCCCGGCAGGGGTGGTGGATGACTGGAGTACGCGCACGCCGCGCTTTGAGCACCGGCCCAGTGGGCGCTCGCTCGCCAGCTTGCCGTTTGCCCAGGTGCGGGCGGCCACATTGGCAATCAGCCTGACCGATGATCCGTTTGGTACGGTGGCGGCGACTGAGCGCCTGCTGGGGTATCTGACCCACGCCGAGCGGCTGCATCTGCGGGTGGCGCCTGGGGATATCTCAGTGGATGAGATTGGCCATTTTGCGTTTTTTCACGATCGTTTTCGCGAGGCGCTGTGGCCGATTGCCCTGAGGTGGTTAGGGCAGGGGCAGCTGGGGGCTGAGGTGCCGGGGCAGATCATCAGCTGATGGAGGTAGGTCTGGCCTCTTTGCGGGCAAGTCGCAGCGGCACACCGCCGCTCCTACAGAGCCCTGTTGGAGCGGGGTTTGCCGCGAAGTGGATCAGGCCAGACGCTTGAGCGGCTGCTCAGCGAACTTGACCCCGGCCAAGCCATGGGCGATCAGCGCGCGGATATTGCCGTGGTCGCTGCCATCGGGCGTGGCCACTACGCTGCGGTAGTGCTCACCAAAGGCCAGCAGCGCTTCTTGGTCGCTCAGGCCTTCGAGCAATGCCAGGCCCAGGGTCTTGCAGGAGCCTTCGTTTTGCCCGGCAGCGTTCTCCACGCCGCCATTGCTGAACGCTTGAGGCTGGTAGCTGTAGTGCTCGGCAATGAACGCCAGGGTATCGGCAAAAACGTGTTCGCCGCTGGCAAGGCTGGCGCGCAGGGTGTTCAGATCAGTCACGAGGTTTTCCTTGTTCGAACGCCGCTTGCTGCTCGGCGCTGGCTTCTTTCTGGTATTGGGCTTTCCACTGGGCATAGGGCATGCCGTACACCGCTTCGCGGGCGTCATCCATGCTCAGCTCGATCTGCTGCTCGTCGGCTGCGGCCTTGTACCACTTGGACAGGCAGTTACGGCAGAAACCGGAGAGGTTCATCAGGTCGATGTTCTGCACGTCGGTACGTTTTTGCAGGTGTTCGACCAGGCGCCGGAACGCGGCGGCTTCGAGTTCGAGTTGTTGTTGCGCGGTCATGGGAGCTTCCCTCAGGTCATGCGATTCTTCAGATGGCGGCCACCATTGATGACCACCTGGCTGCCAGTGCTGTACTGGCTATCGAGCAGGTATTTGACCGCCTCGATCAGCGGCCCGGCGCCGGGTTCGAACTCCAGCAGGGCTTTTTTCAAGGTTTGCTGGCGGTAGGCTTCGTCGCCACCTTCCTTGAGGATCAGCAAGCCCGGCAGGATACCGTTGACGCGCACCTTGGGCGCGTATTTCTCGGCAAACGACAGCACCATGTTCTGCAGCGCGGCCTTGGTCGCGGCGTAGCCGATGTGGCTCTTGCTGCCGCGTGAGGAGGTTTCGTCGCAGATGTGAATGATATCGGCCTTGTCGACCTTGGCCAGCAGTTCACCCAGGGCCAGGTTGAGGTGGTAGGGCGCCTCGACATGCAGGCGGAACATCATGTCGAGGTTGTCCAGGCCGTCATCGAGCCACACCGAGGCGTTGTGGATGATCGCTCGCAGCCCGTCGTAGTGGGTGTGCAGGTGCTCGATCAGCGCCTGGCGGTCGGCCTGCTGGCAGAGGTCGGCGCGAAACTGGACGATGTTCGGGTGCGCCGACTGGGCAAGAATGCTGCGACTGGCACTGACCACCGTATGGCCGGCCTGTGCCAGTTCAAGCGCCAGGGCCAGCCCTACGCGTTGGCTGGCTCCGGTTACGAGGATAGGGCTATTCATGTTCGGGGCGGTCTACTTGTCTGTGCGTGCAGTGATGCCCCAGCATACCCGAACTGTCTGCCTCTTGCGTGGCGTGCCTCAGCGGCTGCGCAGCCCGCGTGCCGGTTGGCTGGCGTTGGCCGGCGCCGGGTGCAGCCAGGGGGCCAGCAGACGGGTCGACAACGGGATGAACAGGTAGACCATCACCGGCGTCAGGGCCAGGGTGCTGAGCAGCACTCGGGGCACCAGATCGAGTGGTGCCAGCCAGTGGCCGAAGAGCACGTTGAACAGCAGCGAGACCGGAAAGAACGCCAGCCAGATGGCGACCGCTTGCTTCCAGCGCGGCGGTTTTTGCACCATATTGGTGCCAAACCAGTCATCAATGCCGCTGACGCGCGTCTCTTTGGGGCGTTCGAACAAGCCATCGCCGCGTTGCAGCCAGGCTCGCCGCGAAGCGGAATGCTCCCAACTGTGCAGGGTCTGCTCGTTGGTGAAACGGAAGATAATCTGGAATTCATCGCCCTCGGCGGGCGGTGCGAGGATGCCCGAGCCCAGGTAGCCGGGGAAGTCGGTGGCCAGCTGCTCGCCTTCATGCAGCCAGGTCAGTAGGTCCTGGTAGCGGCCATGGGCGGCGCGGCGCGACACCATCAAGGTGACGGGTGGGGTAGACATCGTGTATCTCCTGGCGACGGGGCTGGCGGGTAGCTGGCCCCTTGGCTTCGTCGCCCGGGGTGGTGGGCGACGCAAGCAGGCTTGCAAGAATCGGGCGCGATTATCGCGGATATTTCATGACCCGTCAGTTTCAGGCGGCGAACGGGATAATCTGAACTCTTTGCCCAAGCGGGCGTAGAATGCCTTTCAATTACCTGAGACAGGGTCATCTGGGCGCATGAACAAGCAGCTATCGGCCTCAACCAGCGCAGCTGATCTGGACTACCAGCAGCTGTATCCGATCCGCGAGGTGTCGAAGTTGACTGGCGTTAAACCTGTGACCCTGCGCGCGTGGGAGCGCCGTTACGGATTGATCCAGCCGACTCGCACCGACAGCGGCCATCGCCTGTATTCCCAAGCGGACATCGACGATATCCGCAGCATCCTGGGTTGGCTGGAGCGCGGTGTGGCCGTGAGCAAGGTCGGCAGCATCCTGGCCCGCGGTCAGGCGTTGGCGCAGGACGGCTGGGCCGCTAGCAGCGCCGATGAACGCCTGCGCTGGCGCACCCAAGTGCGTGAAGCTGTGCAGCGCTTTGACGGCGCCAGTCTTGATCGGCTGTTTGACCAGGTGTTCGCCAGCAATGCCCTGGATCAGGTGTTCGATGAGGTGTTCATGCCGGTCTGGCACAGCCTGCGTGCGGGTCACGCAAATTTTGGACAAATGAGCGAGTGGGCGTTTCTCGACCAGTTTCTGCGGGGGCGGGTGCTGATGCGCCTGCAACTGGTGCGTGGGCCGCGCAGGCAGCAGATAGTGCTGGCGCCACTGAGTTCAGGCGCGCTGGAGCTTGAGCTGCTGGTCGCAGGCTTGCTGCTGAGCAGTGATGAAGTGAGCGTGGTGGTGCTGGCGCCAGGGCAGCCACTGGATGAGCTGACGCTGGTTTGCGAACGCTTGAGCCCGGATGCATTGGTGCTGTTTTCCAACCAACAGCCTACCGCTGAGTTGGGCAAGCGACTGGCGCGATGGGTGTTGGGCCTTGGCTGTCCGCTATTGCTGGCTGGAGAAGCGGCAGAAATGGCCCAGGATCATCTGGCCGGCAGCCCAGTGGCTTGCCTGGGCGCCGATGGCAGCCTGATGCGTAAGCGCCTACGCCAGTACCTGGCGGGTCAGCTCGATACCTGAGTATGCAGCTCGGGGTGGGCCAGGCGGTGAGCCTGAAGGATGTACTCACGCAGGCGCTCGATCTCGTGCGCTGGGCTGCGGCTGAGGTCGTAGGCGGCCAGGTCGCGGCCAATGCGTCGGCGCAGCACGCCATGCAGGCCGATCGCCGGGATGCCTTCGGGGGCGAAACGCAGGTCGAAGCGTGATGGCGCTTGGGCCAGACCACGGATTTCCACCAGTGCGCCCTTGAACGAGATGTCCCTGACCCACAAGCCGCTGGGTTCGCCATGCTCGCCCAGCAGCGCCGAAGGCTGTTCCATCGACAGCCGCCAAGGGCGCAGCATCGGGCCATCTTCGTAGATTTCCGGAGAACCTACCTGCAAGTGCAGGGCGTGGAATTCGTCCTCGACCAATTGCAGCGGGAAGCTGATCTGCTGGTTGTTGAACTGCGCCTGCAGGGTGACCTGTTCATTGGCCACCAGGCGGGTCAGCAACTGCTGGATCTGCGGGTCGCCATTGACCAGCAGGCTCGACATGGAGTCGGCCAGGTTCAACTGCGGCGAATGCTGCATATCCTGGATGAAATCCATTTCGTCCTGGGTCAGGAGGGCGTTTGCGTGCATGATCGAGCTCGAGAGTGGCGATTTCTTCAACGTGATTGACCGCGTCCGAGGCGCTTGGTTCAAGCGTGCAGTTGAGATTCCAGTTCAGCCAGGCGGGCGCGCACTTTATCCAGCTCACGTTGCAGCTCGACCTGACGGCTGACGTCCTTCTGGATACCAATGAAATAGGTACGGTTTTCAGCGGCGTTGTGTACCGGGGTGATCGACAGTTCGTTCCAGAACGCGCTGCCATCCTTGCGGTAGTTGCGCAGCACTTCACGGCACGGCTGGCCTTCTTTCAAGGCTTTGCGAATGCGCGAGCGGGCAAGCTGATCGCGATCGTCGCCCTGCAGGAAGCGGCAGTCCTGGTAGAGAATCTCATCGCGTTCGAAGCCTGTGAGGCGTTCGAATGCCGCGTTCACGTAGATCAGGATGGTGTCTTCATCGCCTTCTTGTTCAGCGACGACGATCCCGTCGTTGGAGGCATCGATCATGGATTGCAGCAGTTGCGCGTTGATCATCTTCGGACCATTGGCAGAGGAGGGGACTTTCGGCTTAGGCGGCCTTTTGCTATCGCCGGATGCTAGTATCCTACGTTTTCACTCAGTTTCGGAATCCTCTTTCAGATGAAAGTCGCCATTATTTCCGGGTCGGTGTATGGCACCGCCGAAGAAGTTGCTCGTCATGCCCAAGCGTTGCTCAAGGCGGCAGGCCATGAAGCCTGGCACGCCGCACGGGCTACCCTGCAGGATATTCAAGGGTTTGCCCCGGAGGCGTTTTTGGCCGTCACCTCGACCACCGGCATGGGCGAGCTGCCGGATAACCTGATGCCGCTGTACAGCACCCTCCGCGACACCCTGCCGGCAGCCTGGCGCGGCTTGCCAGGTGCGGTGATCGGCCTGGGTGATTCGAGCTATGGCGACACCTATTGCGGCGGTGGCGAGCAGATGCGCGAGCTGTTTGCTGAATTGGGCGTGCATGAAGTGCTGCCGATGTTGCGTTTGGATGCCAGCGAAACCGTGACGCCGGAAACCGATGCAGAGCCGTGGCTGGCGGAGTTTGCGGCTGCCCTCAAGGGCTGAATCTGGTGCTGGCCTCAAGCCTGCTCGCGCAACAGTTTCAACCAGGCCTGCGCCGCCCGTGACAGGTACGCCCCGCGGCGCCAGATAAAAGCGATATCCCAACGCAAATAGTCCGGCGCCAACAGCGGCAGGCGCACCACCCCAGGGCGTTCCAGCGCCCGTGCCACCACCCGGGGCAGCAACACCACCCCTTGGCCAGCGGCAACCAGCGCGGCAAGAAAGTCCGCCTGGCCGCTGCGCCCGCCTTCTTTAGGGGTGAACCCCACCTGCTGGCAGGCGCTCAGCAAGCGGTCATTGAGCACGAAACTGCGCTGATACAGCAAAAACGGCGTATCGGCCAGCTGGCGCAACTCGACCTGAGCCAGCCCGGCAAGTGGATGTTCCGCCGGCAGCAAGGCATCCAGCGGTTCATTGCAGAACGGTTGGTACTCAAAGTCGCCATCGCTCGGCGTCAGGCTACCGCCCAGCTCCAGCTCGCCGCTTTTGACCGCCTGCTCCACCGTGCGGCTGCCGCCTTCAAGCAGTTGAATGGCGATGTTCGGATGCCGGCGCCGGTATTCGGCGAACAATCCGGCGAACAGCGCATCGCTACCCAGCAGTGGCAGGCCCAGGCGCAGTTCACCACGGGCCATCTGGCTCAGGTCATCCAACTCGCTTTGCAGTTCCTGACGCTGGCGCAGCAGCGCCTCGCCGCGCTCCAGGACAATCCGCCCAGCCGCTGTCAGGTGCAATTGCGAGCCCTGCCGCTCAAGCAGCGGCTGGCCCACATCTTGCTCCAGCTGGGCGACCTGCTTGCTCACGGCGGACTGGCTGATATGCAAGGTCAGCGCAGCCTGGGTGAAGCCACCTCGGTGCACCACTTCGATGAAGCTGCGCAGTTGTTTGAATTCCATGCTCTGAATTCCATTTTGGAATGGTCTCCAGTCTAACAATTCGCTTCTGGCCTAGGCAGGCAAATTTTACAATGGGCACCTGCTCGAGGAACCCCGCCCCATGAACGCCCTGTTGTTGAAGAAATTCGCCCGCCTGCTGATTGAGTTGGCGGTGCTGCTCGTTTTGTTTCTGCTCGGCGGCCAGCTCGCCGTGTGGTTCGGCTGGCCCATCCCCGGAGGGGTGATGGGACTGGCGCTGCTGCTGGTGTTGTTTGCCAGCGGTATTCTCAAGCCGGCCATGCTGCAACTGGGCGCCGGCTGGCTGATGGCCGAGATGCTGCTGTTCTTCATCCCTGCGCTGATGAGCCTGCTCGACTACGGCAGCCTGCTGCGCGACGAGGGTTGGCGCATTCTGCTGGTGATCGCCGTGAGTACCCTGCTGGTGATGGTGGTCACGGCGGTGACGGTCGAGCTGGTCTGCCGCTGGAGCCTGCGCCATGAGTCTTGAGCCCATGCCGCTGTTCTGGCTCGTGCTGACCTTGCTGGCTTATCTGGGCAGCCGCTGGCTGTACCGGCGCAGCGGGCGCTATTTGCTGTCGCCGTTGATCCTGGTACCGGCGTTGTTGTTGGCGGTGGCGCTGCCGTTGCACACCGCCTATGCCGAGTATGCCCGCAATACCCACTGGCTGATGGGCGTGCTGGGCCCGGTGACAGTGGCCTTCGCCGTCCCCATCTGGCAGCAAAAAGCATTGCTGGCGCGGCACTGGCCGGCGTTGTTGGTGGGGATGTTGGCCGGAAGTGCCGCATCGATTGCCAGCTCCTGGGGTCTGGCCCATTGGTTGGCGCTGGATGATTCGGTCAGCCTGTCGTTGCTGCCGCGCTCTATCACCACGCCATTCGCCATGCCCTTGGCACGTGATTTGGGTGGGGTGCCGGAACTGACTGCGGTGTTCGTGATGTTCACCGGCGTGCTCGGCGCCATGTTCGGCGGCATCCTGTTGCGCTACCTGCCGCTGCGTACGCCCCTGGCGCGTGGTGCGTTGTTCGGGGTCGGTGCGCATGGCGCCGGGGTCAGTCGGGCACAGGAAGTGGGCCGCGAAGAAGGTTCTGTGGCCGGCTTGGTCATGGTCTTGACCGGGCTGCTCAACCTGTTTGCCGCGCCCTTGCTGGCGATGCTGCTCTGACCGTTCATACACCTGACCTGTTAGGTCATCAAGCTGGCTGCCAAGGTAAGTTCCGCCACTGCTCGCGCTGACTAGACTGTGCCTCGACGCGACATAGAGAGCACATGTAAGTGCCGAGGTGACATGCAATGACCGCAGCCTTGCCGTATTCCTTCACCCCCTACCTTCCGGGACCACTGTGATGCCTTTGGCCGAAATTCCATTGTGCGTCTGGCGAACCCGGGGTCAGAGTTTCTCATTCCGGGGCCAGAGCATCCGCTACTGGACAGCAGGGCAAGGAGAGCCACTGCTACTACTCCACGGTTTCCCCACCGCCAGTTGGGACTGGCACTACTTGTGGGCGCCCCTTGCGCAGCGTTTTCGCGTTATCGCCTGTGACATGATCGGCTTCGGCGATTCCGCCAAGCCCCTGGGGCACAGCTACAGCCTGATGGAGCAGGCTGATCTGCAATTGGCGTTGCTGGCTCATTTGAAGATCGATCAGCCCGCGCATCTGCTGGCCCACGACTACGGTGGCAGCGTGGCCCAGGAGCTGCTCGCGCGCCATCACGAAGGGCGCGCCGAGATCGCCAGCTGCGTATTCCTCAACAGCGCCTTGTTCCCCGAGCGCTGCCCGTTGCTGCTGGTGCAGAAGCTGTTGCTCAGCCCACTGGGCTGGTTGGTGGGGCGCTCGTTTGGCCGCGACGATTTGGTGCGCAATGTCACCCAGGTGTATGGCCCTTGCACCCACCCCAGCGAGAGCGCACTGGATGACAGCTGGAGCCTGATTGTTTCCAACCGAGGCACGCGGATCCTGCACAAGTTGATGAGTTTCGTCCCGGAGCGGCGTTTTTACCGCGAGCGCTGGGTGGGGGCGCTGCAACATGACGGGGTGCCGCTACGCTTTATCAACGGTGCCGTCGATCCTTTGTCCGGCGCGCACATGGTCGAGGCTTATCGCCAGCAGGTGCCCGATCCGGACACCGTGCTGCTGCAGGGCATAGGCCACTATCCGCACATCGAAGCACCGGTACAGGTGCTGCGCCACTACCTGGCCTTTCGTGAGCAGCCGATGAGCTATCTGCCGCAAAAGGTCGCCTGGTCGTAGCGCCAGAGTGCAGGCCGGTGGCAACCATCGGCCTGTCTTATCGCCCATCATTCAGCCCCAGTGCGCTTGATTGTCCCGGGCACTTGGCTGGCCGACACTGCCTTTAATCCAATCACCCTGTGGAGCCATGAGCATGAGCGAGCCCGTACGTCTGCAAGATCGAGTGGTGATCGTCACCGGCGCCGGTGGTGGTCTGGGCCGGGCCCATGCCCTGCTGTTCGCCGCGCATGGCGCCAAGGTGGTGGTCAACGACCTGGGCGGCAGCACCCATGGCGAAGGCGCCAGTGCCTCGGCGGCGGATCGGGTGGTCGAGGAGATTCGCGCCGCCGGTGGCACCGCCGTGGCCAACCACGATTCGGTCACTGATGGCAGGCGCATCGTCGAGCAGGCTTTGGACAGCTTTGGCCGGGTCGATGTGCTGGTGAACAACGCTGGCATCCTGCGCGACAAGACCTTCCACAAGATGGAAGACGCCGACTGGGACCAGGTCTATCGGATTCATGTCGAAGGCGCCTACAAGGTCACTCACGCTGCCTGGCCGCATCTGCGCGAGCAAAACTGGGGGCGAGTGATATTTACCGCTTCGACCTCGGGCATCTATGGCAATTTTGGCCAAGCTAACTACGGCATGGCCAAGCTCGGTCTGTATGGCCTGACCCGAACCTTGGCCATTGAAGGGCGCAAGCACGGCATCCTGGTCAATGCCATCGCCCCCACCGGTGGTACCCGGATGACCGAAGGGCTGATTCCCCAGCAGGTGTTCGAGCGCTTGAAGCCCGAACTGATCAGCCCGCTGGTGGTGTACCTGGGCAGCGAGCACTGCCGGGACAGTGGCCAATTGTTCGAAGTGGGCGGTGGTTGGGTAGGCAAGGTGCGTTGGGAGCGCAGCGTGGGCGTAGGGTTCGATCCGCGTGAAGGCTTCACCCCCGAACAGGTAGCCGATCACTGGGCGCAGATTGGTGATTTCGAAGGCGCGCTGCATCCCGAAGACAGCTTGCAGGCGTTGCAGCAAATGATGGCCAATCTGCAAAAATATCCGCTGAGTTGAACAGCAGATTCTTGCAGGAATAAAAAAGGCCGCTGCAAGCGCAGCGGCCAATCGAGACGTTAGATCAAGGAGCTTCAAAATCAACGTCGGTGAACCTGGGGTGGCGCGAAAGGCGGGGGGAGGGCCCTTCGCGCTAACCAGTGAGATAAGAATAAGCGCTTGATCCTGTGGGAAAAATAGTCGCTTCTGACATTCTCTATTACATCTTGGGTGATAATCGCGCGGCCTTGATTCGCTGATCGATCCGGGTTGCTTGTTCCCGATCCTCCATATCCCATCGTGCAGTCAGTGAAGCGGGGGGCACGGAGCAAGTGTTGGAGCACGAGAGCAAGATCAGTCGCCGTGAGGGATCCGCTATTGGCGAAATGCGTTAGGCAGCGGCCAGCGGCATGACAGCCGTCTAGGCATTCAAATCCTGGGCTCGCGCTGATAACCCATCCGCCTGCTGACTGCCTCCACGGCAGCCAGCAGGCGCTGCGCCGCTGGGCCCTGCTCATCGGCGTGGAAGATCGAAGTCGGGCCGACCACAGTCATCACCGCAGCGATCTGGCCCATGGCGTTGAATACCGGCGCTGACAGGGCATCCACCCCCGGCATCAGCAAGCCGTGCACATGGTGCAGGCCACGCTCGCGTATCCCCTCCAGCAGGGGGTCATAATCACTGGCGCTTTGCTTGAGCACCGCCAGCTCCCGCTCTAGCAAATCCTGCGTCTCGCGCGCCGGCAGATGAGCGGCGAACACCAGTCCGGTCGACGAGCTGAGCAGCGGCAACACTGAGCCGATCTGGGTCACCACGGTTACCGCACGCACCGCCGGCTCGATACTGACCACCGTTGCCCCCTGATTCCCCCACACCGCGATGAAGCAGCTCTCATTGAGCTCGTCGCGCAATTGCGACAGCGGCAGTGCGGCCACCTTGAGCACATCGATGCTGCCCAGCGCCGCCATCCCCACGCGCAGTGCTTCACGTCCCAGCCCATAGTGGTTGGTGCTTGGGTCCTGCTCGGCAAAGCCGCTGGAGATCAGCGCCTGCAAGTAGCGATGGACCTTGCTGGCAGGCATCTGCACGTGTTCGGCCAGGCGCGACAGCGAGGTTGAGGGCGACAGTTCGGCGAGCGCCTTGAGGATGTCGGTACCGACTTCCGCCGAGCGGACCTTCTGCTTGCCGGTGTCGGCAGGGTTGCGGGCGGTGGTCATGGGGCTGGGCATCCGGGGAAGACTGAGGGCGTCTTTATAGCTTGACGCCTTGATGCAATCAAATTACGTTATTCGTAATCTGATTACGATAAAAACAATGCAGACGCGCTACCGGTGCTTGCCGCATGGGCAATTGAGCTGGCAGCAGCTGCCAGCATGGCTCGCTTCGAGCCCGGAGGCATCGATGACTCGCGACACGTCCCCCGCAATCGACTACCTGAGCGGCTTCGGCAACGAATTCGCCAGCGAGGCGCTGCCTGGCGCTCTGCCGGTCGGGCAGAACTCGCCGCAAAAAGCGCCCTATGGCCTGTACGCCGAGCTGTTGTCGGGCACCGCGTTCACCATGACCCGTAGCGAGCTGCGCCGCACCTGGCTGTACCGCATTCGTCCCTCGGCGCTGCACCCGCGCTTCGAGCGGCTGGAACGCCAGCCGCTGGCAGGCTCACTTGGAGCGGTTACGCCTAACCGCCTGCGCTGGAGCCCGCAGCCGATTCCCAGCGAGCCGACCGATTTCATCGAGGGCTGGCTGCCGATGGTGGCCAACTCGGCGACCGATAAACCTGCGGGCGTGAGCATCTACATCTACCGCGCCAACCGTTCGATGGAGCGGGTGTTCTTCAACGCCGATGGCGAGCTGCTGCTGGTGCCCGAGCAGGGCCGCCTGCGTATCGCCACTGAATTGGGCGTGATGCAAGTCGAACCGCTGGAAATCGCGGTAATCCCGCGAGGCATGAAGTTTCGCGTCGAACTGCTCGATGGCCAAGCGCGTGGCTATATCGCCGAGAACCACGGCGCACCGCTACGCCTGCCCGACCTCGGCCCGATTGGCAGCAACGGCCTGGCCAACCCGCGTGACTTCCTCACCCCGGTGGCACACTACGAAGAGACCAGCGGCCCGGTGCAGCTGGTGCAGAAGTTCCTCGGCGAACACTGGGCCTGCGAGCTGCAGCACTCGCCGCTGGACGTGGTCGCCTGGCATGGCAGCAACGTGCCGTACAAGTACGACCTGCGCCGTTTCAACACCATTGGCACGGTCAGCTTCGATCACCCAGACCCTTCGATCTTCACGGTATTGACCTCGCCGACCAGCGTTCACGGTCTGGCCAACATGGACTTCGTGATTTTCCCACCGCGCTGGATGGTGGCCGAGAATACCTTCCGTCCACCCTGGTTCCACCGCAACCTGATGAATGAGTTCATGGGCCTGATCCAGGGTGCCTACGATGCCAAGGCCGAAGGCTTCCTGCCCGGCGGCGCTTCGCTGCATGGGGTGATGAGCGCCCACGGCCCGGACGCCGAGACCTGCAGCAAAGCCATCAGCGCCGAGCTTGCCCCGCAGAAAATCGACAACACCATGGCCTTCATGTTCGAGACCAGCCAAGTGCTGCGTCCGAGTCAGCAAGCCCTTGAATGCCCGCAATTGCAGGCCGACTACGATAGTTGCTGGGCCACCTTGCCGAGCACCTTCAACCCGAACCGGAGATAACCCATGAACCAGACCGCCATCGCCCGTAGCTGGGTCGAGCACGCCAACGGCCATCGCGATTTCCCTCTGCAAAACCTGCCGCTGGGCATCTTCAGCCGCCCGGGTGAAGCCTTGCGCTGCGGCGTGGCCATTGGTGATGCGATCCTCGACCTGGACGCGGTGCTCGCTGCCGGACTGTTCGAGGGTCAGGCCAAAGAAGCTGCACAGGCGACCCAAGGTGGTGCGCTGAACGCCTATTTCGCCCTCGGCCGCAGCGCTCGGGTGGCCTTGCGTGAGCGTCTGCTGGCGCTGCTCGGCGAGCACAGCGAGCACCAGGCTGCGCTCACGTCGGCGCTGTATCCAGCCAGCGAGTGCCAGCTGCACCTGCCGGCCAAGGTTGGCGACTACACCGATTTCTACGTCGGTATCGAGCACGCCAAGAACGTTGGCAAGCTGTTCCGCCCCGACAACCCGCTGCTGCCTAACTACAAGTACGTCCCGATCGGTTATCACGGCCGCGCCTCGACCCTGCGCCCCTCCGGCACCGAGGTGCGCCGGCCCAAGGGCCAGACCCTGCCAGCCGGCCAGACTGAGCCCGTTTTCGGCCCTTGTGCACGCCTGGACTACGAGCTGGAACTGGGCATCTGGATCGGCCAGGGCAACCCTATGGGCGAGTCGATCGCCATCGGCGATGCCGCCGAGCACGTGGCGGGCTACTGCCTGCTCAACGACTGGTCGGCGCGCGATATCCAGGCCTGGGAATACCAGCCGCTGGGGCCATTCCTGTCCAAGAGCTTCATCACCAGCCTGTCGCCTTGGGTGATTACTGCCGAAGCCCTGGAGCCGTTCCGCTGCGCCCAGCCGGCACGCCCTGAAGGCGATCCGCAGCCGCTGTCGTACCTGCTGGATAAACGCGACCAGGCCAATGGCGCCTTCGACATCGAACTGGAAGTGCTGCTGATCACCGAGCGCATGCGCGAGCAAGGCTTGCCGGCGCATCGCTTGACCCTGAGCAACACCCGCAGCATGTACTGGACCGTGGCGCAGATGGTCGCGCACCACAGCGTCAACGGCTGCCAGTTGCAGCCGGGTGACCTGTTCGGCTCGGGCACCCTGTCCGGTGCCCAACCAGGCTCGTTCGGCAGCCTGCTGGAGATCACCGAAGGCGGCAAGCAGCCAATCGAATTGGCCAGCGGCGAGGTGCGCAAGTTCCTTGAAGATGGTGACGAGATCATCCTGCGTGCGCGCTGCAGCAAGGATGGCGTGGCCAGCATCGGCTTCGGCGAATGCCGCGGCAAGGTCGTCGCGGCTAACTAAGAGGGTAGGGTGATGGAGCTGTTCACTTATTTCCGTTCCACCTCCTCCTACCGGGTGCGCATTGCCCTGGCGCTCAAGGGTCTGGATTACCAGGCCCTGCCGGTCAACCTGCTCGAGGGCGAGCACCGCGCGGATGATTATCTGGCGGTGAACCCTCAAGGGCGAGTGCCGGCGCTACGGACTGAAAGTGGTGAGGTGCTGGTGCAGTCACCAGCGATCATCGAGTACCTGGAAGAGGTCTATCCGCAGCCGGCGCTGTTGCCCGCTGCGCCTGAGGCGCGGGCCAAGGTGCGCGGGGTGGCGGCGTTGATTGGCTGCGATATTCACCCGCTGCACAACGTCAGTGTGCTCAACCAGCTGCGCCAGTTGGGCCATGACGAAGGGCAGGTCAATCAGTGGATTGGCCACTGGATTGGCCAGGGTTTGGCGGCTGTGGAGCAGTTGATCGGTGATAACGGCTTCTGCTTCGGCGAGACGCCGGGGTTGGCCGATCTCTATCTGATCCCCCAGCTGTACGCGGCCGAACGGTTCAATGTCGAGCTCACTGCGTACCCACGAATCCGCCGGGTAGCGGCGCTGGCCCAGCAGCATCCGGCCTTCGTCCAGGCGCATCCCGCCCAGCAGCCAGACACCCCGGCTCAGTGAATCGACTGGTTGCTGGCGGGTAGATGGCCCAGCCGCTCGCTCAGTTTCACCCGCTGCACGGGGTCGTCGGTCAGCAGTAGGGCATGCTCCAGATCGAAGCGTTCGGCCTGCGGGCAATCCAGGCGCTGATACAGCGTTGCCCGCGCCAGGTAGTCGCTGACCAGCACCGGCCCCAACTGCATCACCCGCTCGGCATCGATCAGTGCCGCCAGGTCGTTGTCGTTGCTGATGTGCAACTGGCGCAGGTTACGCGACAGCCGTTGCAGCATCTGCCTAGGGCTGGCCACTTGCATGTGGTCGGCGCTCAGCGCGACTTGCGGGCCGAACTGGCGGGCCAACAGCTGGCGGCATTCAGCCGGATACAGACGGCGTCCGCCACACGGGTCGAGCAAGTGGTCGGCGCCGGGTACTCGCAGCAGGAAATGACCGGGAAAGTTCACCCCTTCCAGCGGGATCGACAAACGCCTGGCCAGCTCCAGCGCCAGAATCGCCAGCACCAGCGGTTGGCCACGACGGCGCAGCAAGACCTTGTCCATTAATGCCGCATGCGGTCGCAGCGGGTGGTATTCGTCCTGGGCAAAGCCTAATGCAGTGAGCTGGCGCAGCAGCGGTTGCGCCAGTTCGCTGACTGGCAGCATCGGCAGACTGGCATTGATCTCCCGTTGCAGGTCATTGAGCCGGGCAAGGCTGTCCGCGGGCTCGACGCTGCGGTCGTGCTCGGCGGCAATCCATAACGAGGCTTCCAGCAGGGCGACCGGCTCGCGTTCCAGGCAGGCCAGGCAGGCTTGACGTGGCTTCATGAAAATCTCCCAACACGCTTAACTATTAGCTCTGGCGCGCGGTTTCGTCCAGTGGTCCGGCTGCGATACATGGGCTTGTGGGCTGCCTATACTGTGTGGAGCACCTCTTCGGGGAGCCCGTTGATGTTCGCGCTCATGCAAAGCACCCGCACTCAGTCTCTGCACCTGTTCATTGACCCACCTACCGGCCTCAAGGCGGTGGTGGTCATCCACAGCGAGCAGCTGGGCCCGGCTTTGGGCGGCTGCCGCTACTTGCCGTACGCCGATGACGAAAGCGCCATGACCGACGCTATTCGCCTGGCCCAAGGCATGAGCTACAAAGCGGCGTTGGCGGGGCTACCGGTGGGCGGCGGTAAAGCAGTCATCGTGCGTAACCCGCATGTGGAAAACCGCGCGGCGCTGTTCGAGGCATTCGGGCGATTTGTCGACAGCTTGCAGGGGCGTTTCATTACCGCCGTCGACAGTGGTACCTCGACCCTGGACATGGACTGCATTGCCCAAACCACCCCACATGTCACCAGCACCACTGCCTCGGGCGATCCCTCACCGCATGCAGCCATGGGCGTATTCGCCGGGATTCGCGCGACTTCGATGGCGCGTCTGGGTAGCGACAATCTCGAAGGTTTGCGGGTTGCGGTACAAGGGTTGGGCAATGTCGGTTATGCATTGGCTGAGCAGCTGCATGCGGCGGGTGCGGAATTACTGGTCAGTGACTTGGACCCTGGCAAAGTGCGCCTGGCGGTGGAGCAGTTCAATGCCCATCCGGTGATCAATGACGCCTTGATCAGCACGCCCTGCGATATTTTCGCGCCTTGTGGTGTTGGCCCGGTACTCAATGGCCAAAGCGTGATGCAGCTGCGTTGCGCAGCGGTGGCGGGTGCGGCGAACAACCAGCTGACCACCTTACAAGTGGCCGATCAGTTGGAAAAACGCGGAATTCTGTATGCGCCTGATTATGTGATCAATGCCGGTGGCTTGATCTATGTGGCGCTGAGACATCGTGGCGAAGACCTGGGCACCATCACTGCGCATCTGGCACGCATTCCTACGCGGCTGACGGAAGTGTTCGCGCATGCTCAGGCGGAGAAACGCTCACCGGCGCGGGTGGCGCAGATGTTGGCGGAGCGGTTGCTTTACGGATGATCCGGGTTTGATGTTGTCTGTTCTGGCCTCTTCGCGGGCAAGCCCGCTCCCACAGGGATTGCGCTGTTCTCAGGTTAAGCGCTGTACCTGTGGGAGCGGGCTTGCCCGCGAAGAGGCCAGAACAGGCCCCCCAAAACTTATTCCTCGCCACCACCCTCAAGCAACTCCGCCAACGCATCCGGCTGGCTCTTGAACGCCCGGGCAAACACATCGCGGTTCTTGGCCATGTAGATACCGGCTTCCTCGACCTGCTGTTCAGTCAACGAAGGCACCGCCTTTTGCAGCACCTCAGCCAGGCGCTCGGCGAGTTCGAGCATCTTGTCGTGACGATCGGCTTCGGCTTTATCCATGAACAAACGCTCCGGGTCGCGGCTGCTGCGGTACACCACTTCGACGGCCATTCATCACCTCTGTGCCTTTTAGCTGGTTGGATTGATCAATTACTGTATCGATATACAGTAATCGCTCTGGCCACTTCAATGCAACCCAATAGTGGCCATTTATATCCGGAAAAAGCGTAGCCCATAGGTGCCTTGCGGCAATCGGTCGCCTTCCAAGCCAAGGGCCTGGCCCTTTAACTGCATGGCACAAGCGTCACAGGCGTGGCGCATCATCCTTCAGCTCGTATCGGGGAATCGAACATCGTGAACATCAAATGGGCAGAAAAACTGCGCAAGGGCCTGCATGGCTCGGCCGACTCGCTGGGCAACCTGTGCGTCGAGTCGTTCCACTACCTGGCGTTGTTCGGTATCGGCGGGATCACGGCCTGGGCCGCTGTGATGACCTTCCTGGACATGCTCAGCAAAGGTGGGGTCAGCGTCGATGACATCCTGCTGCTGTTCATCTACCTGGAGCTGGGGGCGATGGTGGGGATCTACTTCAAGACCAACCACATGCCCATTCGCTTTTTACTGTACGTGGCGATCACGGCGCTGACCCGCTTGCTGATCGGCGATGTGTCGCACCACAAGGCGCCGGATGTTGGCCTGTTGTACCTGTGCGGCGGCATCCTGCTGCTGGCCTTTGCGATCCTGGTGGTGCGCTATGCCTCCTACCGCTACCCGTCGAGCCGGGTGCTGGATGCCAGCGGCAAGGAAGTCGACGAGGGCCGCTAGTGCTCAGTTGGCGATGTGGCTGGCGTTGAAATGCTGCTGGCGTGGGTCGCGGGTGAGGGCTGCGAGCACCTCAAGGGGGTTCTCGCCCTGTTCGATGGCAAGGCCCAGGCGGATGCTGTCGACCACCCGCTGCAAGCGCACGGGGTCGTTGCGCTGGGCTTGGCTGATCAGGCGCTTGGCGACGATGCCGCTGTCATCGGACAAGGTCAGCATGATGCTGCCATCCAGGCGTTCGATGCTCAGGTTGACCCGGTAGCGTGGGGCAAAGGCGTCGCTGATTTGATCGAATGGATTGTTCATGATCGCGCATCTGTAATTGGCAATGTAGGGGTTGACCGACGTACAGGCGGGTTGGTTCAGGGCCACTGATCGGGTCAAGGCACAAACCAAAACGCCCGGTGCAATGCACCGGGCGTTTGTGTTCAAGCAACCTCGATCATTCCTCGGGGTCATGCGCTTCAAGGATCACGCGCTTACTACGCAGCTTGCCGTAGAAGTGTTCCAGCGCGTTGTTCAGCTTGCTGGCGGCGCCATCGACCGCCTGGTCCAGCGAAGTGGCGGTGTGGGTCACGGAAATCGGTTGGTGGCCTTTGGGGCGAGCCTCCATCTGGCAGCGTTTGTCATGCGGTCCGGGCTTGGCGCCGTTTTCGTCGCGCAGGTGGACCTCAATGCGGGTGAGGTCGTCCTCGTAGCGTTCGAGGGTGCTTTCAAGCGTACTGCGGACCCACTCGTTAAGCCGGATGTTGCCTTCGATATGGTTGCTGCTGTTGACCTGGATTTGCATGACTTCAATCCTTATTCAGCTTGCTCGCAAAGAGACGTGCCTAGGCCACTGAGGCCTGTGGAATTTTTTCGCCTCTTGACTCTAAGGTCAGGCATCCGCGCGGCGAATTCAACCCCCCGAGAAAGAAAAATTTCCTGTTGCAATAAATTCGAAATCATCTAGGGCCGTCAGAACGCAACCGATGTTTGCAGGTATAAAGTCCGAGGTTCGCCGACGTACTTGCCCTTGTTGTTGTCATCGAACGAGCGGGTGTAGTACTCGCGATTGAACAGGTTCTTCACCCCCACCGCGACCTTGAGGTTGGACAACTGCGGGCCGAAATCGTAGGCCGCGCGGGTGCTGACCAGCATGTAGCCAGGAATCCGCCCGGTGCTGCCATCCGCGCTCTCTTCGCCGGTGTTGGCGTTGTCGGCGTACTGGCTGCTCTGGAAGCTGCTGTCCAGGTCCAACTGCCACGGACCTTCGGTGTAGCCCACGCCCAGGGTGCCCTTGTGGCGGGACGAGAACGGCACCTGGTTACCTTTGTTCGGCCCATCTTCGCGGATAGTGGCATCGACGAAGGCGTAGCTGGCATGCACATCGAAGTCGGCCAGGGCAGGGCTCAAGCCATCCAGGGCATAACGCACGCTGGTCTCGATGCCCTGGTGACGGGTTTCGCCACGGGCGATCACCGAGTCGTTGGTCTGGTTGCTTTCATACTGATTGTCGAAGTTGATCAGGAACGCGCCGATTTCTGCCTGCAAATCGCCGTTGTCGTAACGGGTGCCGACTTCCCAGGTACGCGCTTTCTCCGGTTTCACCTCACCGCTGCTGACCCGGTTGGGCATCTGGCTGTATTGCACGCTGCCGAACGAGCCTTCTGTGTTGGCGTAGAGGTTCCAGCTGTCGCTCAAGTGGTACATCACGTTAAGCGCCGGCAGGGCGGTGTTGTAGCTGCCCTGGTAGCGCTGGCCGTTGAGCTTGTTGCTCTGCTCGGAATCGATCATCTCGTAGCGCACGCCCGGGGTAATGGTCCAGCGGCCGATGTCGATGCGGTCATCGAGGTAGATGGCATGCGCTTCGGTACTGCCGCGGGTGTCGCGGTCGTTGCGACTGGCGGTGGTGGGCAGCTCGCCATTGACCGGCTCGCGGAAGCGCAGTTCGTGCCCGGCCTCGTTGATGTAGCGGTAGCCAACGCCCAGTTCGTGCCAGCTGTCGCCCAGCGCCAGGCCTTGCGAGAAACGCGTTTCGATACCACGCACCCAGTACTCGCGCGGCGACAGCGAGACGAAACTGCCCTGGTCCAGATAACCGCTGCGCAGGGTCTTGGTGAAGAAGCTATTGACGCTGAACTGGCGGTCATCCTGCTTGTAGTCATAACCGACGTTGACCAGCGTGCGACGGCCCCAGAACTTGTCTTTCAAGCGGGTCGACTGATACGGGTCGGCATCGAAGTCGGCCTTGCTCAGGCCGCCAGGCATTTGCGCCTCGCCCTCGTAGTACTGGGCCATGGCGTGCAGGCTGTTGGCCTCGTCGAGCTGCAGCTTGCCCTTGAGGATCAGGTCGTCGATCTGCGTGTCGCTGTGTTCGCGCCAGTCGCCGCCACGGGTGCCGGAGTACAGCAACGCGCCGCCCAGGCCGTTGTCGTTGGTGCCACCGACCAGCAGGTTGGCGCTGTTCTTGAAGCCATCGTGGCTGGACGAGGGGCTGATCTGGTTTTGCATGGCGGCCTTGAAGGTCGCCTGTTCAGGAATGGCGCGGGTCACGAAGTTGACGATGCCGCCGACGTTCTGCGGCCCGTAGCGCACCGCACCGCCGCCGCGCACCACGTCTACCGCGTCCATGTTGCCCAGGCTGAGCGGGGCCAGTGACAACTGCGGCTGGCCATAGGGCGCGAACGGCACCGGGATGCCGTCCATCAGCACGGTCGAGCGCGAGGCCAGGCGTGGGTTGAGGCCACGGATGCCGAAGTTCAGCGCCAGGTCATGGCTGCCGGTGCCGTTGTTTTCCGGGGCATTGACCCCGGGGATGCGGTTGAGCACTTCGCGCGCGCTGCTGGCGCCGCTGCGTTCGAACGCTTCGCGGCGGATCACGTCACGCGCGCCGGGGTGCTCGAAAACGTTGTCCTGCTGGGCTTCGGCCAGCCAGTCGCCGACCACGGTCGAGGCGCCCAACTCCAACGGCGCACCTGCAGCAGGAGCGGCGATGGGTTGCAGGCTGAAGGCATTGTCGGCCTCCTGGCGGGCTTGCAGGCCGCTGCCGCGCAGCAAGGCATCGAGGCCCTGGCGCACCTCGTACTGACCGTCCAGCCCTGGGCTTTGCAGGCCTTGGGTCAACTGCGAGCCGAACGAGATCAGCGCACCGCTTTCGCGGCCAAACTGGTTGAGCGCATCTTCCAGCGAGCCGGCCACGATGTGGTAGGCGCGGGCATCGGCCGCTTGGGTGGCGGGCACAGCGAGGCCGAGGGTGGTGGCGAGCAAAAGTGCCTGAACGAGAGGGCTGGGGCGAAGCAGCATGTGAGTGGTCCTTGAGAAGGGGTTTTGCCTTCTCTGTCACGCGAACGTTGCTAAATGGCTCAGGTGATTTCGATATTTTTCAAAACCTTTTTATTTCGGTGTCTGTACTGGCCTTTTCGCGAGCAAGTCGCAGCGGCACACCGCCGATCCTACGGGGGATAGCGCTGTTCTCAGGGTTGGCGCTGTACCTGTGGGAGCGGGCTTGCCCGCGAAGAGGTCGGTGCTGACAGCCGAGTGACTCAACTGGTCCGGGATTCAATCGTCACCCAGTACCGGGTAAAGCGCCTCACCCGCACCGGCAGCGCCACCTCCAGCATCTGCAGAATCCGCTCGCTGTCATCCAACGGGTACGAGCCGGAAATACGCAGGTCCGCGACCTGCTCGCTGCACCCCAACTGGCCGTGTCGATAACGCCCCAGCTCGTCGAGAAAATCCGCCAGGCGCATCTGCGAGGCCACCAGCATGCCGTCGACCCAGGCGCCAACATTGCGCTGCAGTGGGGCGATCGCCTGCCACCCGCTGCCAGCGAACCTGGCCTGCTGCCCCGCCAGTAAGGCGTGCCCAGCCACGCTCGCGCTGCCGTCGAACACCGACACCAGGCTAAAACCACTGAACTGGCGCACGTTGAACCGGCCCTGGTCCAGGCGCAGCACGCCTTCGGCACTGCGCAGCAGCAACGGCCGTGGATCCTTGGCCACTTGCAGTTGCAGTTCACCTTCAAACAGGCGCACCAGCCGTTGTTGGCCGTCGAAGCGCACATCGGCGGCGCTGCGGGTATTGAGCTGCAGCTCGCTGCCGTCGCCGAGGGTCATGCGCCGCCGCTGCCCCACCGGGCTGCGATAATCGGCCATCAGCCCAGGCAGCGCTGTGTGCTGCTGCAGGCCCAGGCCGGCGGCGCTGGCCATGCCCACCAGCAGCAGCGCCTTGAGTGCCCGGCGGCGGGCCGGGGAGGGCGGCGCCTGCAAGGTGGCGTGCACCACCGGGGAGGCGACGCCCCGCAGGCGCTGGTTGACCTGTTGAATATGGCTCCAGGCGCGCTGGTGCTCACTGTCTGCGGCCAGCCAGCGCTCGAATGCCTGCTGCTGGGCAGCGTCGAACGTTTCGTCTTGGGACTCGATCAGCCAGTGCACGGCCTGCTCGGCCACCTGCGCGCAGAAGGTGCTGTTCACAGGGCGAAGTAACAGCGCATGGCCGCCTTGTTCAGGTAGCGTTTGACCGTGGCCAGGGAGATGCCCAGCTCGCGTGCGATTTCGCCCTGGCCCAGGCCATCGACCTGAGCCAGCAGGAACGCCCGCTTGACCAAGGGCGCCAGGCCGTCGAGCAAGCGGTCGAGCTCCAGCAACGTCTCGAAGATGATCGCCTTCTGCTCCTCGCACGGCGCGACCTCTTCGGGCACCTGGGCCAAGGCCTCGAGGTAGGCGCGCTCCAGTTCCTGGCGGCGAAAGTGGTTGCACAGCACGCGCTTGGCCACCGTGGTCAGAAACGCCCGCGGCTCTACCAGCTGCGGCACTTCCCGTGCCTGCAGCAGGCGGATGTAGGTGTCCTGGGCCAGGTCCGCGGCGTTTTGCGGGCAACCCAGGCGCCGCCGCAGCCAGCCGGTCAACCAACTGTGGTGGGCGTGATAAAGGCCTTCGACCGTAGAAGAGAGGGCGCTGGACACCGTTGACACTCCGGCGCCTGATTGCGCAACTGGAAGTAAGAATTGTTCGCATTGTATTCAGGCGATCGATCTACGGCAATCCTTGCCGAGCGACCGATTTCATCAAAACGTGTCGCTTGAACTTTGCTTATGAGAATTGAAATCATTATTATTGCAGCCCCGTTTTCTCGGACCGCGTCATGAAAAGCAAAGCCGCCGGGTTGCCCCTGAGCTATCGACTGGCCGTGACTTCACGCAGCCTGGCTGCGTTGCTGGGCGGTTACTTGCTGGCGTCGATGACCAGTGTCTGCATTGCCTTGCTGGCGCCGATGGCGCAAGTGGACGCGGCCCTGACCGGCCTGTTGTCGTCGTTCGTGTTCTACCTGCTGGCCTTCATCTGGTGCTTTGCCTGTCGCAGCGCCTGGCGCGCCTGGCTTGGCGTGCTGCTGCCGAGCCTGCTGCTGGGGATGATCAATGGATTGGCCTACTGGATGAAAAACCCATGAAAGAGGGCTTCCGCCAGGCCATGGCCTGGTTGCACACCTGGACCGGCCTGATCTTCGGCTGGCTGTTGTTCGCCATCTTCCTGACCGGCACGCTGTCGTACTTCAAGGAAGAGATCAGCCACTGGGCCCAGCCTGAGATCCGTAGCCATCAGCTCGACCCGGTCGCAAGCCTGGGCTTGGCCCAGCAGTACCTGCAGAGCAACGCCGGCAACGCCAGCAGCTGGTTCATCCGCCTGCCCAATGAGCGCGAGGCGGCCCTGAGCGTCAACTGGCGCGACCCCAACGCCCAAGGCCGGCGCGGCTTCACCAGCAAAGCGCTGGACGCCCACAGTGGCGAGCCGGTCGAGGCCCGTGACAGCCGCGGCGGCGAGTTCTTCTACCGTTTCCACTTCCAGCTCGAAATGCCCTACCCGTGGGGCCGCTGGCTATCGACCTTGTGCGCTTTCATCATGCTGCTTGGGCTGGTGACCGGGATCATCACCCACAAGAAGATCTTCAAGGAGTTCTTCACCTTCCGCCCGGGCAAGGGCCAGCGCTCCTGGCTGGATGGGCACAATGCAATCGGCGTGTTGGTGCTGCCCTTCCACCTGATGATCAGCTACAGCAGCCTGGTGCTGTTCATGTACATGGTGATGCCGGCTGGCATCCTTGCCAGCTACGGCGATACCGGCGGTTATTTCAACGACCTGTTCGGCCGCGACGACCCGCCTGCAGTGACTGGCGTCGCCGCGCCGATGGCGCCACTGCCCGAGCTTTATGCCAAGGTCCAGACCCTGGCCCCCGGTGCGCGCATGGGCTACATCCAGATTCAGAACCCTGGCGACAGCAGTGCCCGGGTCACTTTCACCCAGGCCGCCGCCGATCATGTGGCCTACAGACGCAGCGCCAACTGGACCTTCGATGGCGTCAGCGGCGAGCTGCTGCGCCAGGGCGCCCCGGAATCCGCTGCGATGATGACCGCCTTCAGCTTCGCCGGCCTGCACATGGGTAACTTCGCTGGCCCTTGGCTGCGCTGGCTGTATTTTGCCTTCGGCATTGCTGGCACTGCGGTGATTGGCACCGGCCTGGTGATGTGGCTGGGCAAGCGCCAGCTCAAGCATGCCAAGAGCGCCAGCCTGCCGGGTGAACTGCGCCTGGTCGAAGTGTTGAACATTGCCAGCATGAGCGGCCTGCTGCTGGGCGTGGCGGCTTTCTTCTGGGCCAACCGCCTGCTGCCGGTTGCCCTGCAGGGCCGCGCCGACTGGGAGGTCAAGGCCTTCTTCCTGGCGTGGGCAGTGTCGCTGGTGCATGCCGTGCTGCGACCCGGGCGCAAGGCCTGGGGCGAGCAACTGGCGCTGGGCGCGCTGGCATTTGCCCTGTTGCCCCTGCTCAATGCGCTGACCACTGGGCTGGGGTTGGATCAGTCGATCGCTGCCGGTGATTGGGCCATGGCAGGCTTTGACCTGACTGCGCTAGGCACCGGCCTGTTCCTCGGCTGGGCGGCGAACAAGATGCTGCGCGCGCCCAAACCGGTCGCCAAGCGCGCCCCGCGCACGGCCAAGGCCAGCGCTGAAGTGGTCGAGGTGAACGGATGCTGAGCATTGCCTTGATCGGTTTTGCCGGGTTTGCCGGCCTGTGCCTGAGCATGGAAAAGCACTTCAACGAGCTGCTCAAGCGCAAGCCCAGCGGCGCTCAGGCGCGGGCGCTGCGTATCGGCGGCTGGCTGCTGTTGGCGCTGTCGCTGGTGCTTGCCGTGCAACTGCGCGGTTGGGCGTTGGGGCTGGTGGAGTGGATCGCTGTGCTGATGGCAGGCGTGACCCTGTGGGTGTTCGGCTTGCCCTATCAGCCACGCCTGCTGCTGGGCCTTGCCGCAGCAAGCGTGGTGCTTGGGCCACTGCTGGCCGTGATCGGCGTGTGAGCGCTTGAGCGAGCCGCTGGACATCAGCAAGCCTGAAGCCGACAGCGCCACTGGCCGCGCGCGCTTCGTGCAAGTGTTCCTCGCCCAACGTGCGCGCATGGAGGCGTTGGTCAGCCGCCGCGTGGGCTGTCGTGCCACCGCGGCTGATCTGGTCCAGGAGTTGTTCCTGCGTTTCTGGCGGCGCCCCGAGGTCAAGGTCGAGGCGCTGGACACCTATCTGCTGCGCTGTGCCGGCAACCTGGCCATCGATCATCTGCGCAGTGAAGGCAGCCGCGGGCGAATCGTTGAAGGCCTGCCCGCAGTGGATCAAGACTCGCCCAACCAAGCCATGGAGCAAGCGCTGCAAGTCGAGCATGACCTGCAACGGATCGAGGCCGCGCTGCGCGTCCTGCCGGAACGGACCCGGCAAATTTTCCTGCTCAACCGCATCCATGGTTGCACCTACGGCGAGATCGCCAAGGCCATGCAACTGTCCCAGAGCGCTGTGGAAAAGCATATGATGCGCGCCCTCGAAGCGTGCAAGGCGAGTATTGCCGAGCCCGCATCCGCCGTGCGCAGACCAGGGAGCGCCCGTTGATGAGCCGTACCGACCCGATCTGCGCCGAGCCTGCCCAGGCGGCCCTGAGCTGGCTGAGCCGGATCAATCAGCATCCCGCCGAGGCACAGAGTGCTGCGTTCAAGCGTTGGCTGCTGGCCGACCCCGCCCATCGCCAGGCCTATGCCGAGGCTCAGGCACTGTGGCGCCTGAGTGAAGCGCCGGCAGCGAAACTGGCTGGCGAGGAGCAGGACAGCCTGCAGCACTACCTCGATGCCATCCGCCAGGCGCCAGCCCGCAACCCCTGGCGACGCCGTGCTGGCGCCCTGGCGGTTGCCGCGTGCCTGGTGTTGGCACTGGGCACCCTGGGCGGTTGGCAGCCGCAATTCTGGTTGCAGGATGTGCAGGCTGACTACACCAGCGCTGGGCAGGTGCAGCAGATCACCCTGGCAGACCAGTCGCGCATGACCCTGGATGCGGGCAGCGCAGTAGCCATCGATTTTGCCCAGGGCGAGCGGCGCGTGCGGCTGTTGCGCGGTGCTGCGTTCTTTGAGGTGACCCATACCGGCCAGCCGTTCCTGGTGGATGCCGGGGGTGGCCAGGTGCGGGTGCTTGGCACCCAGTTCGAGGTGCGTGAGCAGGGCGCGGGTGCGCAGGTCACGGTGCGTAGCGGGCGGGTCGCGGTAACCTCCGGGCAGGGTCAGCAGCCTCGCGAGCTAACCGCTAATCAACAACTGGCCTATGCCGATGGCGTGGCCGGGCAGGTGTTGGCGGTGGACAGTGACAGCCGCCTGGCCTGGCGCCAGGGCTGGTTGAATTATTACCAGGTGCCGTTGGCGCAGGTGATCGATGATCTCAGCCGTTATTACCCTGGGCGGATCGTGCTGCTCGATGGCGAGCTCGGCCTGCGTAAGGTCAGTGGGAGTTTCCCGGTCGAGGAGCCGTTGCTGGCGTTGGACTCGCTGGGCAAGGTCATGGGCTTTTCGCGCAGCACCTTGTTAGGCCGGTTGACCCTTTTGAAGTAGCGTTAGCGCCGACACTGGCAATGTATTTTTCAACTTTTTTCACAGCACAGGTGAGGTAACAGGACGTGGCATCCGTGTAGTGAGTGGAAGTGCGATTCATTCGCAAGTAATCACCCTCTCACAGGTCAGCGTCCATGAAGTTCTCCCCGCGTTGCGTGTCTCTCTGGCTCGGTCTTGGCACCCTGTCCGCCGTCGGCGTGGTGCCGGTTGCCAGCGCTGCCCAGCAGACCCAGCTGTATGCCTTTGCCCAGCCCAGCCAGCCGCTGGCCGCAGCCCTCAACGCGTTCAGCCGCACCACCGGCCAGAGTGTGGTCTACACCCTCGAACTGGCCGACCTGCAAGCGCCAGCGCTGAACGGCTCGCTCAGTGCCGAGCAAGCCTTGCAGCAGTTGCTCGGCAATGCTGGCCTAAGCTGGCGCCGGCTCGACGCACGTACCCTGACCCTGGAATTGGCCGACAGCGCCGGCGCGCTGAACCTTGAGGCCACCAACGTCAATTCGCAGATGGACGACTACAGCTACCAGCCGCCGGCCAGCGCCTCGATCATGCGTGGCCAGGGGCCGATCCAGGACATTCCCCAGGCGATCAACGTGGTCCCGGCCCAGGTCATCCGCGACCAGGCCCCGCGCAACCTCGACGACGCCCTGGCCAATGTCAGCGGCATCACCCAGGGCAACAACTTCGGCGGCACTTCCGACACGGTGATGAAGCGCGGTTTTGGTGACAACCGCGACGGTTCGATCATGCGCGACGGCATGCCGCTGGTGCAGGGCCGCAGCCTCAATGCCAGCACCGAGCGGGTCGAAGTGCTCAAGGGGCCGGCATCGTTGCTGTATGGCATCCAGGACCCGGGCGGGGTGATCAACGTGGTCAGCAAGCGCCCGCAACTTGAGCAGTACAACGCCTTGACCCTGCGCGGCTCGACCTACGGCAGCGGCAAGAACGGCGGTGGCGGTGGCCTGGACAGCACCGGCGCGCTGGGCGACAGCCCACTGGCCTATCGCTTGATCGTCGATCATGAAGACGAAGACTACTGGCGCAACTACGGCGTGCACCGCGAATCCCTGGTGGCGCCGTCGCTGGCCTGGCTGGGCGAGGACACGCAAGTGGTGCTGGCTTACGAGCACCGCGAGTTTCTCTATCCGTTCGACCGTGGCACCGCCTTTGGCAGCGACGGGCATCCGCTGAACATCCCCGCCACGCGCCGTCTGGACGAGCCCTTCAACGACATGGAAGGCCGCTCGGACCTGTACCGCCTGGAGGTCGATCATCAGCTCAGCGATGACTGGAAAGCGCACTTTGGCTACAGCTTCAACCGCGAAACCTACGATGCCAGCCAAGTTCGAGTCACCGCCGTCAATGAAGCCAAGGGCACGCTGACGCGCAGCATCGACGGTACCCACAACGCCATGAGTCGCGATCAGTTCGCCACCTTCAGCTTGAACGGCAACGTGGTGGTGGCGGGCATGCGCCATGACCTGCTGGTGGGCGTCGATCACGAGGACCGCAAGGTGTTTCGTGGCGACCTCATCCGCCAGACCCCAAGCGCGACCTTCAGCTATGAGAATCCGCTCTACGGCCAGCAACAGGAAGGCAGCAACGTGCGTGCCAGCGACAGCGACCAGACCGACAAGCTGCGCACGGACTCGCTGTTTATCCAGGATGCGCTGCACCTGGATGAGCACTGGATCCTGGTGGCCGGTGGGCGTTTCCAGCAGTACGACCAATACGCCGGACGCGGCCGCCCGTTCAAGGCCAACACTGACAACAGTGGCCAGACCTGGGTGCCGAATGCGGGCGTGGTGTACAAGGTCGATGAGCAGCTGTCGTTGTATGGCAGCTACAGCGAGTCGTTCAAGCCCAATTCGAGCATCGCTCCGCTGAGCATCGGCGGCGGCCAGACCTTGCTGCTCGATGGCGGTATTGCACCTGAAGAAGGCAAATCCTACGAGCTGGGCGCCAAGCTTGACATCCCCGGCCAGCTCACCGGCAACCTGGCCTTGTTCGATATCACCAAGCGCAACGTGCTGGTCGCCGACGGCGACAGTAACCCCGGTACGATCATCTACAGCAACGCAGGCCAAGTGCGTTCACGAGGGGTGGAGCTGGACCTGACCGGCCAGCTCAGCGAGCGCTGGAGCTTGATCGGCAGCTATGCCTTCACCGACGCCGAAGTGACCAAGGACCCTGAACTGAAGGGCAAGCGCCTGCAGAACGTCGCCCGTCACAGCGGCTCGCTGTCGGCGGTGTACGACTACGGCAGCCTGTTCGGTGGCGACCGCCTGCGGCTGGGGGCGGGAGCTCGCTATGTGGGCGAACGCGCAGGCAACGCGAGCAACGATTTCGACCTGCCGGCCTATACCGTCGCCGATGCTTTCGCCAGTTACGAAACCCAATTGGATGAGCACAAGGTGCGCTTGCAACTGAACGTGAAGAACCTGTTCGACAAGGTGTACTACACCTCGGCAGTCAACCGTTACTTCGTCGCCCTCGGCGATGCACGTCAAGTCAGCCTGTCGAGCACCTTCGAGTTCTAATGGGCGAACGCTGCACGATACTCGCCAGGGGTCGCACCGAGCGCCTGGCGAAAGCGATTGCTGAAGTGGCTGGCGCTGGCAAAACCACACAGCAGGGCGATCTGCACCAGCGCCAGATCGCCCAGGCGCAACAGTTGGCAGGCCCGCTGCAGACGCCGCGCCAGCAGGTATTGGTGCGGCGGCAGGCCGAAGCTTGCGCGAAACATCCGGGCGAAGTGGTATTCGGAAAGGTTGCAGCGCAGCGCCAGGTCCGCCAGGGTGATCGGTTGATCCAGGTGCGCTTCGATGTACTCGACCAGTTGCCGGCGCAGGCTCGGTGCCAGGCCGCCCTTCAGGCGCAGGCCTTGGCGTAGACCGGCCTGGCTGAGCACCGCGTGGTCGACGATATCGTGGGCCAGGCTGCTGGCCAGCAAGCGCTCGCCGGGCTCGTCCCAGTTCAAGCTGATCAGCTGGCGAAAACGCCGGGCCTGCTGCGCATCTTCAAGGAAGGTCGCTTCTTGTAGCTGCATCTCGCGCGGCTCACGATCGAGCAGGCGAATACAGCCAAGGGCGAACTGCTCCTCGCTGATGTACAGGTGCGCCAGACGAATGGCGCCGTTGACCACCCAGTTCGATTCATGGCCGGCGGGCATGATGCATAGCTTGTCGGGCGCGCCTTTGTCGGACGGGCGCTGGCGGCGGAACGTGCCGGTGCCGTCGGCGATGTAGCAGGACAAGGTGTGATGGCTGGGCGCCTGGTAGTCACGGGCATCGTCGCGGTTGCTCCATAACGCAGCAGCCAGCCCCTCGCCCAGTTGCGCGCTGTGTTCCAGGCGAGCGTTGGGCGAGGCGTGCATGGCGTTGAAGACTTGCAGCTGGGTCAGTGGCGGCATGGGCGATTCCTCTGAGTGCCATCCTACTGCGCAATGGCGGGGTTGGCAGTGCCTGGCGATGGAAAAGCGCAAGTTTGTGCAAGCGCACCGGTCATTCGAGGCTCGACACTGGCTCCATGTGATGCCCATCGCGGGGCCACCCCGCTCCCACGCCAACGGCTGCGCTACAGCCCCATCCGTTCAGGG
>NZ_JBCPSP010000042.1:0-47833 GCF_051129895.1 Pseudomonas sp. Je.1.5.c | reverse complement strand
CGAGGACCTTGTAGTCACCCTGCGTCTGCGTGGGAGCGGGCTTGCCCCGCGATAGGGTTGCACAACCAGTGCTGTAGACGATGGATCAGGCGGGCACCGCCTCGCGCTCCATCATCGCTACGCGGTACTGCGCCAGCTCTTCGATGGTCAGCATTGGCATGTTGTACTGGTGGGCATACACCGCCACCTGCTCACCGCGGGCCATGGTGCCGTCGGGGTTCATCAGCTCGCACAGCACGCCGGCCGGACGCAGCCCAGCCAGGCGCGCCAGGTCCACGGTACCTTCGGTGTGACCACGGCGAGTCAGTACGCCACCGTTGCGCGCACGCAGCGGGAATACGTGGCCAGGGCTGACGATCTGGCGCTGTTCGGCAGTCGAGCGCAGCGCAGCTTCGATAGTGGTGATGCGGTCCTGGGCAGAAACGCCGGTGGTGATGCCTTCGGCCGCTTCGATGGTAACGGTGAAGCCGGTGCCATGGCGGGCCTGGTTGTTCTGCACCATCGGCGCCAGTTGCAGGGCGTCGACGGTGGCTTCATCCAGGCACAGGCAAACGATGCCGCTGCAATCGCGGATCATCATGGCCATGGTCTGCATCGAGATGTTTTCGGCGGCGGCAATGATATCCGCTTCGTCCTCGCGATCGTTGTCGTCGAGCAACAGCACCGGTCGGCCAGCCTGGAAAGCGGCAATGGCAGCCGCGACATTGGGGAATTGCTTTTGCAGCATGGGGGACATGAAACGCTCCTCGTGAATAATCGATGAACGTCTCGGGGCGAACAAAACGCGCGCGCAGCAGCACCTTTATGGCTGCTACCAAACGCCTTCTTTCATCCGGACTATGACCGTCGGCCCTGGAATCTCACCAGATCTGCTGTCCCCCGACAGGGTCGGGGCGCTCGCGGGCTCATCTTTCGATTTACCGCCGGTGGGGACTTTCACCCCGCCCTGAAGACCGGCCAAGCATACAGCACTGTGCCACCTGGTTGGCAAGCCGCCGGCCTACGACCTTCGGCGGTATCATGGGTGAAAGCTTTTTGTGGAAACGACACCATGGACATTCTCCAAGTCGCCGGCGGCAAGCCGATCAAACTGTGGACCGACGGCGTGCCGGTAGAGGAGGAAGCCCGCCAGCAGTTGCTCAACACCGCGCGCATGCCGTTCATCTTCAAGCACCTGGCGGTGATGCCGGACGTGCACCTGGGCAAGGGTTCGACCATTGGCAGTGTGATCCCCACAGTGGGGGCGATCATCCCTGCGGCAGTGGGCGTGGATATCGGTTGCGGCATGATCGCCGCACGTACCTCGCTGCATGCGCGCGACCTGCCGGACAACCTGCATGGCCTGCGCAGCGCCATCGAACAGGCCGTACCTCACGGCAAGACTTTCGGCCGGCGTGATCAGGGCGCCTGGGACACTGTGCCCAACCAGGCCGAGCGCGTGTGGAGTGGCCTGGCCGCGCGTTTCAAGGCCATCACCGACAAGTACCCACGGCTGGAGAAAACCAACAACCGCCATCACCTGGGCACGCTCGGCGGTGGTAATCATTTCATCGAAGTCTGCCTGGATGAAGCCGACCGGGTCTGGTTCATGCTGCACAGCGGCTCACGCGGGGTCGGCAATGCGATCGGCAACCTGTTCATCGAGCTGGCCCAGGCCGACATGCGTCAGCACCTGGCCAACCTGCCCGACAAGGACCTGGCCTATTTCGAAGAGGGCAGCCGGCATTTTGCCGATTATGTCGAGGCGGTGCAGTGGGCTCAGGATTTTGCCCGACACAACCGCGAACTGATGATGCTGGCGGTGGTTGGCGCCACGCGCAAGGTATTGGGTAAGCGCTTCGAGGCCAGCCTGGAGGCGGTCAACTGTCACCACAACTACGTGCAACGCGAACAGCATTTTGGTCGCGAAGTGCTGGTGACCCGCAAGGGCGCGGTGTCGGCGCGCCAGGGCGAGCTGGGCATCATTCCAGGCTCGATGGGTGCCAAGAGCTTTATCGTGCGTGGGCTGGGTAATGAGCAGTCGTTCTGCTCGTGCAGCCACGGTGCCGGGCGAGTGATGAGCCGAACCAAGGCCAAGAGCCGTTTCACTGTCGAGGATCAGCGCCGCGCCACGGCCCATGTCGAGTGCCGCAAGGACAAGCAGGTGATCGATGAGATTCCCATGGCCTACAAGGACATCGATGCTGTCATGCTGGCTCAGCGCGAGTTGGTGGAGGTTGTGCATACCTTGCGCCAGGTGGTTTGCGTCAAGGGTTAAGCGGCTTAACTATCTACCTCGCTGGTTATGCTGCGTGCTCTACCTTGTTGATCTGCCCAATACGGGGCAGATCAACAAGAGACGATTATGAGTACCCAATATCCCTTCACTGCTGTCGATGTGCAAAACGCTTTCGAGCAGCTCCATAACAGCTTGTTCAACAAGACCCGTGAGATTGATGCGGGCGATAGCTTGCCCAGTCCGAAGATCCTCATCCTCGCCGGCGCCCAGGGCTCGGGTAAAACCTACCTGCTGGAGAACACCCTGTTACGCAGCAAGCGCTACGAAAACTATGTGCGCTTGTACCTGCCTTCCTTCCGCGAGCTGCACCCGTCCTACGAGACGATGAAGCCTAACGGCGTGCTGCATGTCTACGAGCACACCGAGGATTTTATCTGGCGGTTGGGCGAGATGATCTGTAGCTATGCCATGGAGAACAAGTACAACATCATCATGGAAACGGCCCTGGATAACCCAGGTTTCGCCAAGTTCCCCCCAGTAGCGGCGAATCTTGGCTACCAGTTCGAAGTGCATGTGATTGCTTGCCAGAAGGAGCTCAGCCATTGGGCCTCGCTCGACCGGGTGGTTAAAAGCGTGGCCAAAGGCGAGCTGGAGCGCGTGGTGACCTTGACCCAGATCGAGGAAGCGCAGGCCAACGCGCGAAAGATTCTCGATGCTTTCGAAAATGCCTGCACGCAGAAGGTTGGATCGCAAATCGTCCTGTATCTGCGCGGTATGGAGACCGATATGGAAAGTCGGCCGGTCTGCTACAGCACGTGCAACGCCATCGGCGAACTAGCCCCGCAGCAGAACTACTTAGGGCAAGCGTTTGTATATCTAGCGCATCTGAGCTTCAAGATCAGTCGCAACGCCAAGGAGAGTTTTCCTTGCTCATACATTCAATACTCGCAAGTTGTGCATGCCGGATTGATGGGCAAGGAAGTGCGCCAAAAGATGGCAGCGGCTTGTTGTAAAACCTTGGGCAAGGCACAGATTACTGACATGCCGACCGCTGTGTTCCGTGAGTTGTGCCTTTATGTCCTCAGATACGTAAACCCTTGAGCCCCATGACATGTAGTGTTGACGGGCTGTGCTGAGATTACTTGGCCATCGTCTCGATCACTCGTCGCAGGGACGCCGGCAACATCGGCCCATGCCCCAACCCGTCGAAGCGTTCGAAGCGCACCTGTAGTCCCTGCACCTTCGCCAGGTCAGCGACCAGTTCGCGTGCTGGACGCTCGACATCACCCTTGACCGCTGCGCGCGGGTTGGATGGCTCGTCACCGCCGCGCATCAGCAGCAGGTTCGGTCGGGCGTCACCCAGGCGTTGTTGCAAACCCTGCGCCTCATTGACGACGGCGCCATCATGCCACCACAGCGAGGGGCTGGCGGCAGCGTAGGTGCTGAACTCGCCAGGGCGGGTGAACAGTGCATGCAGTACCGCCAGGCCGCCGTAAGAGTGCCCCCACAGGGTCTGCCGACTGGCGTCGATGGGGGCCACCTCGGCCACCATCGGCCGCATGCGCTGGCTAAGCAGATCGAAGAACTGTTGCACGCCACCGCTGGGCTGTCCGCTGAGCGGATCGAGCTGCTCGCGCTGGCCTGGCAGGTCAGGGGTGTAGTCGTAGGTGCGAGCGCTGCGCTCGATGCGTTGCGCGGTTTGATAGCCTACGGCAACCAGCAGTGGTGCCTGGCCCTTGGCGAGTTGATCGAGCAGGGCTGGGTCGAGCGCGCCGAGGGCGGCGTTGCCATCGAGCATCCACAGCACCGGATAGCCTGTTGCAGGGGCGGGTCGCTGGGGCGTGCCGATCCATAGCTGGTAGTGGCGCTTGCCGTCGGCCGAATCCAGTGTGAGGGTGGTGAAGCGGTAGGCCAGGTCCTGACGTTGCAGCAGGCTGGTGTCCATTTTCTGCTCCGGCATGGGTCGTGCCAGGGCGGGGGCGCTGGTTATCACGAGGGCCAATGCCAGGGTGAAGGTGGTCAGTTTCATCAGGCGATCTCGTTATGGCTTGCTCCGCGCGTCATCTGCTGTGACGAGTCTTCAGAAGACTTCGCTATACAAGCATCGTCCAGCCGGTTGGGTCAGCAGGGGAGGCTTGGTAGGTGGGGTCGACCAGAGCCGGCACTGGATTTGTCCTAACGCAGGAAATTTTGGCGGATTGCTCAAGGTTGCTATTTTTACCTTGGCATCGGCGATGGCCACACACTGCGGCGCGTAAGTCTCGATGTCTTTTAGGGACGTGCGCGCATAGCGGCCAGGGCACAACAGTAGAACGTCACCAAATCGATATTGGCGAAAGGCGTAAATACTGTAGAGCCCGCTTTCCTTGTCAATGTATTTTAGCTTCCACACGTTTTGGTCAAACAGGGTGGGAGGATAGTCCTTAGCGTCAAGTACATAATCCAGAGGGCGATGATCTCGGAGTTTCAACATATTGGCGGCGGAGTAAACCCAGATACTCAACATCGCCGGCATCCACAGCGCATGCAGGAATATTCCGATGATCAAGATGAAGGTCGCTTTTCCTGCACGCGCTAGCAGAGGGCCTTTGAGCCTGAAGAACACCAGTATCGGAATCAGATAGAGGATCATCGAAAAGAAACAGATCACTATCAGCCCGCCGACTTCGATGCCTTCCTCAGCACCCCGCCAAGCGAGGAGAGTGAACTGAGCAGGAAAGATGCCACACACTGCCGTGAAGGCCAGCATCGCCCCCAGCCAGGCCTTGTATGACCAACCAATAACCCGGCGGATACCGTGGGCGCTTGTCTGCGGCACCAGCTTCTGTCCCAGGGCCTTGAGTGCAGGGCGTCGATTCAACAGGTAGTCAGCGGCGATAGCCGATGCTGCAGTAATAATCCCGAACATCAGCCAAGGAGGTAACGAGTTGTCGAAAACCGACAACACCAAATTTACTGTCATCAAGACGAAGCCGCCAATGACCACCCAGGCGAAACGCAGGGCGACTGCAGCTTCCAGTTTGCGACTAGGTTTGGCCAAGTCCACACACAACATGAACACCAAGGAAGGCACCGAAAGGACCATTATGATCATCAGAAACCCGAGTACTGCGAAGACCAGCCATATCAAGAGGTTGGAAGGACTGCTGATCGAGCTGAGAATGAGTTCAGGATGGCCGATGGCCCACAAGTATTTGGAAAGCAGTAGAAGGGAAACCAGACTAGCTAGCGGGGTAATCCACCATTTGCCGTCGTTCAGTAACTTGAGAAACGCGTGAGCGTTGCTCACTGGGGGCGCTTCTATTTGGCTGGATAGTGCTGATGCAGCCCTTGCTGGTGCCGTCATGATTTCACGATCCTTGTGTCACGTGGTGTGTCAGTGCCAACTCAAATTTTACGCATTAAAAAGCCGGCTTGTGGCCGGCTTCTCGGGGACGATCTTGGCTCATTTTTGGTAAGCCGCAACCGCCTTAAACGGTATGGCCTCAAGGACCATGAAAAAGATGGCAGACGGCTGTATGAGGCGTCGCCAGGCCCTCTGGAGCGCGGCCTTGGCCGGTCTGGGGCGAAATGTGCGGGCAAGGATACTAGGGCTCGCTCGTGTTGCCCAGCAAAAAGTGGCACTGGGTGTTTCAGCCTGATACTGGCTGGCTGAAATATGACCAATGAAACACCCGGCCAAGGATTTCCAGGCCTTGCGCATGGCGTTGGGCGGGGGTGTAGCGCTCGACGGCGTAATTGCGTCGGTCGTGGCTGTGTAAACACAGGGTGTCGTTGTTGCCGAGGCTGAGACTGTGCACTTTCAGTTGGCCGTTTTGCAGTAGGGCATAGGCTTGGCCTTCGACGACTTGAGTCATGCCCCGGTCGATGGCAACGATGGCGTTCACGGGGATCAGCGGGGCCATGTTGGCGGCGGGCATGTTCACGCAGATGGCCTGTTCCACTGCCACGCCAAGCGCTTCGAGGGCTTGCTGGGGGAGCGGCAGATAGCTGTGTTGGTCGGCTTGCAGACGCCTGTTGCGCACGCTGTGTAGGGCGATGTTTACCATGCGCGTATCGTCGCCCAGCAGCGGGCTGGCTTTTGCCGGGGTGGGCGTTAAGAGGCTTTGGCGCAGGATCGGGCTTGGATGTTTAGGGCCTTCGCCGCTTAGCAGCCAGCGACGGTGCACGCAGAACAGGTCGGCGGTTTCATCGAGGCGGGCCAGAGGAATACCGCGCTTGAACCAGTTGTTGACGTGCTGGGGCGTGACGCCGCGCTGGGCAGCGAAGTCGGAAGGGGTTAGTTCGCACTCCTGAAGGAGTGACTTTAGGCGGTCACCAGAGGTAGTCATGGGTCCGAGTCTAGCGGGCAAGCGGCTGCGGGAAAATGAACCTGAGGTTTGCATGGTGTGTGAGAAATGGCGTGTATTGAGAGACGGCTCCTAGGACTGAGTAGGACTTTTCTTGGATATTGCCCTTACCGCCGTTGAGCAGGCATAAAAAAGCCCCGCCGATGCGGGGCTCTAGATACCCATCGGGCTTAGCCTTTGTAGGCTGCAACCGATTTGGTGATCGCGGCACGGGCGGCGTCAGCGCCGTCCCAGCCTTCGATCTTGACCCACTTGCCCTTCTCGAGATCTTTGTAGTTCGCGAAGAAGTGCTCGATCTGCTGGATCAGCAGCGCTGGCAGGTCGGTGTACTCTTTGACGTCGACGTACAGCTGCGACAGCTTGTCGTGCGGTACGGCGATGACTTTGGCGTCGCCGCCGCCGTCGTCGGTCATGTTCAGGATGCCGACTGGACGGGCGCGGATGACCGAGCCTGGAGCGACCGGGTAAGGGGTCACGACCAGCACGTCGAGCGGATCACCGTCGTCAGCCAGGGTGTTGGGGATGTAGCCGTAGTTGGCTGGGTAGAACATCGGGGTAGCCATGAAACGGTCGACGAACAGCGCGTCGCTGTCTTTGTCGATCTCGTATTTGATCGGCGCGTGGTTAGCCGGGATCTCGATGGCGACGTAGATGTCGTTCGGCAGGTCTTTGCCAGCCGGAATCTTGCTGTAGCTCATTGGGCAGTGCCCCCGTGTCTGATCGGAAAATTGGCGGCGATTATAGGCATATTCTGCTGGGCCACGCCACGCCCTGCCTGATGTGCGGGCGTGTGCAGGAGCATGTCAGTGCTGATGATCGCGGTACAGCGGATGTTCGGCCTGCAGTTGGCTCAGGCGTGCTAATGGATCCTGGCGGTAGAACAGCGCCAATTGCTGGTACACCTGTGGATAAGCCTGGTGCAGCAGGTCGGGGGCGCTGAAGAAATACTCGCTGGTGACGGCAAAGAATTCGCCGGGGTTTTCCGCAGCGTAGGGGTCGATGGCGGTCTCGGCGTCAGGGTTGGCGTCCAGCTGCCGGTTGAGATCGTCGTAGGCCTGTTGCATGGCCTTGGACCAGTCGCCGACGTGCATGTCGCTGTGCAGTGGCGGCAGGCCGTTGGCGTCGCCGTTGAGCATGTCGAGTTTGTGCGCCAGCTCGTGGATCACCAGGTTGTAGGCCTCCCAGCCACCCCCGCTGAGCACGCCGTCCCAGGCCAGGATCACCGGGCCTTGTTGCCAGGCTTCGCCGCTGTGTTCGCCGTCATACACGTGCTCGACGCCGCTGGCGTCGCGGTGGCGCTGGGGGCTTTTGAAGTCGTCGGGGTAGAGGATGATTTCGTGAAAGCCTTGATACCAGTCCAGGTCGCCCAGGTGCAGCAGTGGCAACTGGGCCTGGGCGGCGAGCAGCAGGCGCTGCTGGTCGTCCAGCTCGACGCCGGGCAGGGTGGTCAGGTGCTTGTTATGCAGAAACAACACGCAGGCTTCGCGCAGCCAGCGGTCTTCTTCCTCGCTGATACCGTCGAGCAGTGGCAGCTGTTCACGAACAGCCTGCCACAGCTGGGCATCGATCGGATAACGGGCCAGGGTACGTCGACGCCGCCAGGCGCGTAACGACCACATGGGCCGGTCAGTGCGCCTTGGCGGCGCGGCCGAAGCGGCCACGCAGCAAACCGAGGATCATCGGCACCAGCGACAAGACGATGATGGCGACGACCATCAGCGACAGGTGCTGCTTGATGAACGGCACATTGCCGAAGAAGAAGCCCAGGGTGACCAGGCCGCCGACCCACAACAGCGAGCCGGCGACGCTGAAGGCCAGGAAGCGCGGGTAATGCATGTGGGCGATGCCGGCGACGAACGGCGCAAAGGTGCGCAGAATCGGCAGGAAACGCGCCAGGGTCACGGTCTTGCCGCCGTGGCGCTCGTAGAATTCGTGGGTGCGCTGCAGGTAATCGCGGCGGAAGATCTTCGAATCGGGTTTGTTGAACAAGCGTTCGCCCGCCGTTCGCCCGATCACATAATTGGTACTGTCGCCCATGATTGCCGCCGCCATCAGTAGGCCGGACAGCAGTACTGGGTCCATTCCGCCGCCTGCGGCCACGGCACCAGCGATGAACAGCAGCGAGTCGCCGGGCAGGAAGGGCATCACCACCAGGCCGGTCTCGCAGAAGATCACGGCAAACAGAATGGCGTAGATCCAGGGGCCGTAGTTGGTGACCAGCAGATCGAGGTAGGCATCGAGATGCAGGATAAGGTCCAGCGGGTTGAAATCCATGTACAGCACCTGTGTTCTTGACCCGCGACTACGGGCGCGCAAAGACGGAGATCGGCAAGGCCGTAGGCTTGTTTACCTGCGAGTGGGTAAATTTTCACACATGTAGGAGGGGCATTATACGGACAAGGGGAGATTGTGCCCGGGGAGATTGTAGCGGCGGGTTACGATGGTTTGGCTGGGATGAGGGCTACGTGGGAACGGGTTGCCGCAATCGCGGGGCAAGCCCGCTCCCACGCTTGGCCACAATCCGCATAGCGACCTCGCGTGGGGTAGCTCAATCCTGGTTGATCGGCAAAATGTAGCTGGTGAACTCGGTATCTTCGCGAAAGCCCATGGATTCGTAGGTTTTCTTCGCCACCTCGTTATCACTGCTGGTCGACACCCGCATGCGCACGGCATTGGTTTCTTTGGCCATTTTCTTGGCCTCGCGCATCAGGTGGTCGGCCACCAGCATGCGCCGGGCGTCTTCGGCCACGTAGATGTCGTTGAGAATCCACACGCGCTTGAGCGACAGCGACGAAAAGCTCGGATACAGCTGGCAGAAACCCAGCAGCTTGCTGTCGTCATCATCCGCCAGCGCCAGGTAGATCACCGACTCTTTGAGCCTGAGGCGCTTCTCGAGGAAGCTGCGCGAACTGTCCGGATAGGGCAACTGCCCATAGAACTCGCGGTACTTCACGAACAACGGGTTGAGCAGGTCGAGGTGTTCCAGGGTTGCCTTGATGATGCGCATGTGCGGCCCTCAGAGTCCATTTGGGGAAACAGCGGATTGCCAGCAGCTTTCAAGGGCATGCTGCCCCAATGCAGGCTAGAAGCGCAATCCACCTTCCGTGACATGATTTTTACTCTTCCCCAAGTAGGAAGTTTCCGCTTTTGCTTGAAGAGTTTTCAGTGTCGAGGTTATGGACCTCGGCTTCGTCCTTAAGATTCACCCCCGACAGCTGGCGCCGGCAGGCTTCGCGCATCAGGTACAACAGGCGGTGAGCGGCCATGCCGTAGCTCAAGCCCTCCAGGCGTACGTTGGAAATGCAGTTGCGATAGGCGTCGGTCAGGCCGACCTTGGGGCCGTAGGTGAAGTACAGGCCAAGGCTGTCTGGCGAGCTCAGGCCAGGGCGTTCGCCGATCAACATCACGGTCATGCGTGCGCCAAGCAGTTCACCGACTTCATCGGCCACGGCAACCCGGCCTTGCTCGACCAGCACCACCGGGGCACTGCTCCAGCCGTCAGCGGCGGCCTGCTCTTCGAAGCGCGCGAGCAACGGCAAGGTATGGCGGTGTACGGCCAGGGCCGACAGACCGTCGGCGACGACGATGGCCAGGTCGACGCCACCCGGATTGGCTTGGGCGTGATCGCGCAGTTGCTGGACCGACTCCTGGTTCAGCCGGCGGCCCAGATCCGGGCGTTGCAGGTACTGGTCGCGGTCGCTGGCGGCGCTGTGCAACAGCAGGCTGTCTCGGCCGCGTTCGCTCAGTTGGCTGCGCAGGCTGGCGTGATCGAAGGCCAGGTGCACCGCATCACGGGCCTGGGCGTGAGCGAACTGGAAATCCAGCTGGGCGCCGGTCGGCAGGCTGATGCCGCTGCGGCCCAGGGCAATCCGCGCCGGGGTGAGATTGCGCAGGGCCAACCAGGGGTTGTCGTGGGTGGGCGTGTGTCGTTCCATGGTCACCTCTAGGCCAACTGCGCCAAGGCTTGGCGGAAAGCTGGCGGCAGGTTGTCGCCAAAGCGAATGCGGCCATCGGCCTGGGTGAAGATGCCGGTGCGCTCAAGCCACGCCTCGAATTCCGGTCCGGGCTTGAGGCCCAGAGTCTGGCGCGCATACAGCGCGTCGTGGAACGAGGTGGTCTGGTAATTGAGCATGATGTCGTCGGAGCCGGGGATGCCCATGATGAAGTTGATCCCGGCCACACCCAGCAGGGTCAGCAGAGTGTCCATGTCGTCCTGGTCGGCTTCGGCGTGGTTGGTGTAGCAGATGTCGCAACCCATCGGCACGCCCAGCAGCTTGCCGCAGAAGTGGTCCTCCAGGCCGGCGCGGATGATCTGCTTGCCGTTGTACAGGTATTCCGGGCCGATGAAGCCGACCACGGTGTTGACCAGAAACGGCTTGAAATGGCGGGCCACGGCATAGGCGCGGGTTTCGCAGGTCTGCTGGTCAACGCCATGGTGAGCGTTGGCCGACAGGGCGCTGCCTTGGCCGGTTTCGAAATACATCAAGTTCTGGCCGAGGGTGCCGCGCTTGAGCGACAGGCCGGCTTCATAGCCTTCCTGCAGGACATTGAGATTGATGCCAAAGCCGGCGTTGGCCGCCTCGGTGCCGGCGATGGACTGGAATACCAGGTCCAGCGGCACGCCGCGGTTGATCGCCTCGATCGAGGTGGTGACGTGAGTCAGCACGCAGGCCTGGGTGGGGATCTGGTAGCGCTGGATGATCGCATCGAGCATTTCCAGCATGGCGCAGATCGAAGAAATACTGTCGGTGGCCGGGTTGATGCCGATCATGGCGTCACCGTTGCCATACAGCAGCCCGTCGAGGATGCTCGCGGCGATCCCGGCCGGTTCATCGGTCGGATGGTTCGGTTGCAGGCGGGTCGACAGCCGACCGCGCAGGCCCATGGTGCCGCGGAACTGGGTCTCCACGCGGATTTTCTGCGCGACCAGCACCAGATCCTGCACGCGCATGATTTTCGACACTGCCGCAGCCATTTCCGGGGTCAGGCCGGGGGCGAGGGCGCGTAGGCTGTCTTGCGTGGCGTCTTCGCCGAGCAGCCAGTCGCGCAGGCCGCCCACCGTCAGGTGGCTGACCGGGGCAAAGGCTTCGGCGTCATGGCTGTCGATGATCAGTCGGGTGACTTCGTCTTGCTCATAAGGGATCAGCGCCTCACTCAAAAAATGCGTGAGCGGGATGTTGGCCAGGGCCATCTGCGCGGCGACCCGTTCGCCGTCGTTGCTGGCCGCGACCCCAGCCAGAAAGTCGCCCGAGCGCGCCGGGCTGGCCTTGGCCATGACTTCCTTGAGGCTGTCGAAGCGGTAGACCAGGTTGCCTACCGTGTGTACGAAACTTGCCATACAGACTCTCCAGAGCGCCGCAGGAGCTACCTGCGGCGCGTATCGGCGATCAGTGCAGGGCCTCTTCGGCCTTTTGGATCGCGGCGAATTCCTCTTCCGGCGTCCCCGCTACCAAGTGGTGGCGGCTGTAGAAAGCAAAGTAGGCAATTAATACCCCATAGATCACTGCCGCGCCAATCACCACGCGCGGATCGACCAGGAACCCGGCGACCACCGCCAGGCACGCCAAGACCAGGGCCACGCCCGAGGTGAAGATGCCGCCTGGGGTGCGGTACGGACGCTCCATCTTGGGGCGACGAATACGCAGGGTGATGTGTGCGGCCATCATCAGCACGTACGACAGGGTGGCGCCGAACACCGCGACCAGGATCAGCAAGTCACCCTGGCCAGTCAGCGACAGGGCGAAACCGATGATCCCCGGGATGACCAGGGCCAGCACGGGCGCTTTGCTTTTGTTGGTCTCGGACAATTTGCGTGGCAGGTAGCCGGCGCGAGAAAGCGCAAAGATCTGCCGCGAATAGGCGTAGATGATCGAGAAGAAGCTGGCGATCAGGCCAGCAAGGCCGACCAGGTTGACGAAGTTGCCCATCCAGGTTGAGCCGCCGTAAGCCTTCGACAGCGCCTCGACCAGAGGATTGCCCGAGGCCTTGAGCGCTTCGGAACCCGCGCCACCAGGGCCGATCACCAGAATCAGCAGGGCAAAGGCGAGCAGCACCAGCATGGCCCCGATCAGACCGCGCGGCAGGTCGCGTTTGGGGTTCTTGGTTTCTTCGGCAGCCAATGGCACACCTTCGACCGCCAGGAAGAACCAGATCGCATAGGGGATCGCCGCCCACACGCCGATGTAGCCGAATGGCAGGAAGCTGCTGGCGCCTGCCGCGCTGGTTGGGGCGATATCGAACAGGTTGGCTGCATCAAAATGGGGCACCATGCCGATCAGGAACACCACCAGGGCAATCGCCGCCACCGCGGTGATGATGAACATCAGTTTCAACGCCTCGCCAACACCGAAGATGTGGATACCGATGAAGATGATGTAGAAGGCGAGATAAATCATCCAGCCGCCGATGCCGAACAGTGACTGGCAATAGGCGCCGATGAACACCGCGATAGCGGCCGGGGCGATGGCGTATTCGATGAGGATCGCGGTACCGGTCAAGAAGCCACCCCAGGGGCCGAAGGCGCTACGGGCGAAGCCGTAGCCGCCGCCTGCGGTGGGGATCATCGACGACAGTTCGGCCAGCGAGAAGCACATGCACAGGTACATGGTGGCCATCAGCAGGGTGGCGAGGAACATGCCGCCCCAGCCGCCTTGGGCCAGGCCGAAGTTCCACCCGGCGTAGTCGCCGGAGATCACGTAGGCGACCCCCAGGCCGACCAGCAAGACCCAGCCGGCGGCGCCTTTTTTCAGTTCACGTTGCTGGAAATAGTCTGAGCCGACTTTTTCGAAGTCGACGGAAGCACCTGCCGGCGTGCCGGTGGATTGATCGCTTGGCATAGATTCACCTGTTGTTTTTCTTGGTGGCCGGAAGGCTTCCGGCCGATGGTGATAGGTACTGCAGGAAGCGAGCCAGAGCGGTTCGTTCAGGCGATCCGGTCTGGAATGGTAAAAGTCAGTGGCGGCCTCTTCGCGGGCAAGCCCGTTCCCACAGGGACAGCACAGTTTCAAATGCAGTGGTGTACCTGTGGGAGCGAGCTTGCCCGCGAAGGGCGTGACGCGGTTTAGAAGAAGCCCAGCGGGTTGATGTCGTAGCTCACCAGCAGGTTCTTGGTCTGCTGATAATGATCGAGCATCATCTTGTGCGTCTCACGGCCAACCCCCGACTTCTTGTACCCGCCAAACGCCGCGTGCGCCGGGTACAGGTGGTAGCAGTTGGTCCACACCCGGCCTGCCTTGATCCCACGGCCCATGCGGTAGGCGCGGTTGATATCACGGGTCCACACGCCGGCGCCCAGACCGAACTCGGTGTCGTTGGCAATCGCCAGCGCTTCGGCTTCATCCTTGAAGGTAGTGACGCTGACCACCGGGCCGAAGATCTCTTCCTGGAACACGCGCATCTTGTTGTTGCCCTTGAGCAGGGTCGGCTGGATGTAATAGCCGGTCGCCAGGGCGCCTTCGAGTTTTTCCACCTTGCCGCCAGTGAGCAGCTCGGCGCCTTCTTCCTGGGCGATGTCCAGGTACGAGAGGATTTTCTCGAACTGTTGCTGCGAGGCCTGGGCGCCGACCATGGTGTCGGTGTCCAGCGGGTCGCCACGCTTGATCTTCTTGACCTTGTTCAGCACCGCTTCCATGAACTGCGGGTAGATCGACTCCTGCACCAGCGCCCGCGAAGGACAGGTGCACACTTCGCCCTGGTTGAAGAACGCCAGGACCATGCCTTCGGCAGCCTTGTCGATGAAGCTCGGCTCGGCCTGCATGATGTCTTCGAAGTAGATGTTCGGCGACTTGCCGCCCAGCTCGACGGTGGACGGGATGATGTTCTCGGCTGCGCATTTCATGATGTGCGAGCCGACTGGGGTGGAGCCGGTGAAGGCGATCTTGGCGATGCGCTTGCTGGTGGCCAGGGCCTCGCCCGCTTCACGGCCATAACCTTGCACCACGTTGAGCACGCCCGGCGGCAGCAGGTCGCCGATCAGCTCGACCAGCACGGTGATGCCCAGTGGGGTCTGCTCGGCCGGCTTGAGCACCACGCAGTTACCGGCGGCCAGGGCCGGGGCGAGTTTCCAGGCGGCCATCAGGATCGGGAAGTTCCACGGAATGATCTGCCCGACCACGCCCAGCGGTTCGTGGATGTGATAGGCCACGGTGCCTTCGTTGATCTCGGCGGCGCCGCCTTCCTGGGCGCGGATGCAGCCAGCGAAGTAGCGGAAGTGGTCCACGGCCAGTGGGATGTCGGCGTTGAGGGTTTCGCGCACCGGCTTGCCGTTGTCCCAGGTTTCGGTGATGGCCAGCAGTTCGAGGTTCTGCTCGATGCGGTCGGCGATTTTCAGCAGGACGTTGGAGCGGTCCTGCACCGAGGTGCGGCCCCAGGCGTCGGCGGCGGCATGCGCGGCGTCCAGCGCCTTATCGATGTCTTCGGCAGTGGAGCGGGGGAATTCGGCGATCAGCTTGCCGTTCACCGGAGAAGTGTTTTCGAAATATTGCCCTTTGACCGGAGCTACGAACTCGCCACCGATGAAGTTCCCGTAACGGCTCTTGAAGCTGACCTTGGAGCCTTCGGTACCGGGATGTGCGTAACGCATGGTGTCTCTCCTGGCTATTGTGTTTGTTGGGGAGTTGGAAAGCGTAGAGCAAAGCTTGGGCCACTGCCGGGCGCTCCTTGTGAATCAAGGAGTTACTGCGCTCATTCCGGTATTGTTGAGCCCCTGTGTACCCGCTATGGCACGGGCGCAGTGACAGTTTGTACCGCTAATGACACGCTGCGTGACCTGTGGGTCAGTGCGCCATTGCAAAGCCTTGCCGGGTGGAGGATGCTGGCCCTGAGTCTCTATCTGCGGAGCACAACAACAAATGCAGAGCAATGCGTTCAGCCGCCATGCCCATCAAGTCCTGACAGTTGCCCGTGGCGAGGGCAGCGGACCTGCTAGCGACCCTTCGATCGCCCGCTCCTGGCTGCGCTGCCTGGAGGACTATCATCTCGACCCTGACCGTGGCCAGGCGCCGGTGGTGCTCGAACACGGGCGCCTGCTGGAAACCCGCGAACGCCTGCGCCAGGTGTTGCAGATCGCCGGCACCGAAATGAACAGCCTGCACCAGCAGCTATCGGGCGCGGGGCACGCGGTATTGCTGACCGACGCCCGTGGGGTGATCCTCAATTGCGTCACCGCGCCTACCGAGCGGCGTATTTTCGAGCGCGCCGGGCTGTGGTTGGGCGCCGACTGGAGCGAGGCCAGTGAGGGCACCAATGGCATTGGCACCTGCCTGGTCGAGCGTCAGGCGCTGACCATCCATCAAAACGAACATTTTCGTGGCCGCCACACCGGGCTGACCTGCTCGGCGAGCCCGGTGTTCGACCCGCATGGCGAGCTGCTGGCGGTACTCGACGTGTCTTCGGCTCGGCCAGATGTCTCGCGCCAGAGCCAATTCCATACCATGGCGCTGGTCAACCTCTCGGCGAAGATGATCGAGAGCTGTTATTTCCTGCGCCATTTCGAACATCAGTGGCTGCTGCGTTTCCATTTGCAGGCCGAATCGGTCGGGCTATTCAGTGAAGGGTTGCTGGCATTCGATGGCGAAGGGCGGATCAGTGCGGTCAACCAGAGTGCGTTGAATCTGCTCGGCACTATTCGTGGTGGAGTGCTGGGCAAGCCTGTGGATATGTTTTTTGCCTGTAGCCATGATGATTTGCTCGGCCGTGCCACGCCGCAGGGCAGCGCAGTCTGGCCACTGCATACCCGCGACGGCCGCCAGGTGTTCGCCAGTCTGCGTGGCCAGCCCCACACAGCAGCTTGGGCAGTGCCAGCGGCGATGCCGCTGCAAACGGCCGAGGCGCAGGCGCAGATCTGTCTGCTCGATCCGGCCCTGAAAGCTGATTTCAGCCGCGCCGTTCGCGTGTTCGAGCGCGACGTGCCGCTGCTGCTGCGCGGCGAGACTGGATGCGGCAAGGAGGCGTTCGCCCAGGCCGTGCACCAGGCCAGCCAGCGTCGGCACAAACCTTTTGTGGCCATCAACTGCGCTTCGCTGCCAGAGAGCCTGATCGAGAGCGAGTTGTTCGGTTATCGCGGTGGCAGTTTCACCGGTGCGCGCAAGGAAGGCATGCGCGGCAAACTGCTGCAGGCCGATGGCGGTACGTTGTTGCTCGATGAAATCGGCGATATGCCGCTGGCGTTGCAGACGCGACTGCTCAGGGTGCTGGAGGATCGCCAGGTGGTGCCGATTGGTGGTGAGGCGCAGGCGGTGGATGTGCGGATCATCAGCGCTACCCACCGCAACCTCTTGCAGCGGGTGGAGCAGGGCAGCTTCCGCGAAGACTTGTACTACCGGCTCAACGGCCTGGAAGTGGCGTTGCCGGCGGTGCGTGAGCGCAGTGACAAAGCGCCGCTGCTGGACTTTCTGTTGCGCCAGGAAGCTGAAGGGCAGTGCATCGAGATCGAGCCGCAGGCGCGCCAGGCGCTGTTGGCATTCGCCTGGCCGGGTAATGTGCGGCAACTGCGCAATGTGCTGCGCACGCTGGGGGCGCTGTGCGACAACCAGCGCATTACCTATGCCGACTTGCCTGCGCTGGTGCGCTCCAATACGCAGTGCGTGGGCGCGGGCTTGCCCCGCGATAGCGACATGGGGCAGTTCGCTGGTGTCTGCGCCGACGCTATCGCGGGGCAAGCCCGCTCCCACGCTGATCTACCTCCACGCGCTGATCTACCTCTGCATGCCGATCTTCCTTTACGCGCCGATCTTCCTCTAGAGGATGCTGAGCGCAGTGTCTTGCTGGCTGTGCTGGAACTAAACCGCTGGCACCTGACCAACGTCGCCAGCCACCTGGGCATCAGCCGCAATACCTTGTATCGAAAACTTCGCAAACACGGCATCGCCAGGGCTGGCTGAACGAAACAGCGGGTGCGATTTCGCTCGCCCTGGGCTACCCTGCCTCGACGTTTTGCGAGGTCGATCATGCACATTCATATTCTTGGTATTTGCGGCACTTTCATGGGTTCCCTGGCGGTCCTGGCCAAGGAGCTGGGCCATCGGGTCACCGGCTCCGATGCCAACGTCTATCCGCCAATGAGCACCCAGCTCCAGGCCCAGGGCATCGAGCTGACCCAGGGCTACGACCCTGCCCAGCTGGAACCGGCGCCGGATCTGGTGGTGATCGGCAATGCCATGTCGCGCGGCAACCCTGCGGTCGAATATGTCCTGAACAAGGGCCTGCCGTACGTTTCCGGCCCGCAGTGGCTGGCTGACCATGTGCTGCAGGGGCGCTGGGTGCTGGCGGTGGCCGGTACTCATGGCAAGACCACGACCAGCAGCATGCTGGCCTGGGTCCTGGAGCATGCCGGCATGAGTCCGGGGTTCCTGATCGGCGGCGTGCCGCAGAACTTCTCGGTGTCGGCGCGCCTGGGCGACACGCCGTTCTTCGTGGTCGAGGCCGATGAATACGACAGCGCCTTCTTCGACAAGCGTTCGAAGTTCGTGCATTACCACCCGCGTACCGCGATCCTCAATAACCTTGAGTTCGATCATGCGGACATCTTCCCGGATTTGGCTTCTATCGAGCGGCAGTTCCATCACCTGGTGCGGACCATCCCAAGCGAAGGCCTGGTCATCCATCCGACCACCGAGCAAGCCCTGGAGCGGGTCATCGGCATGGGTTGCTGGACGCCGGTGCAAACCACGGGTGAAGGCGGCCAGTGGCAAGCGCGCCTGCTCAGTGCCGATGGCTCGCACTTTGAAGTGCTGTTCGACGGGGTTGCCCAAGGCATCGTGAAGTGGGAGATGACGGGCCAGCATAACGTCGCCAACGCCTTGGCTACCTTGGCCGCTGCCCGCCACGTCGGCGTGGTACCGGCGATGGCGATTGACGGTCTGAGCGCCTTCAAGAGCGTCAAGCGGCGGATGGAAAAGGTCGCCGAAGTACAGGGCGTGACCATCTACGATGACTTCGCCCACCACCCGACCGCCATTGCCACCACCCTCGACGGCCTGCGCAAGCGGGTGGGCGAAGCGCCAGTGATTGCAGTGATCGAGCCGCGCTCCAACTCGATGAAGTTGGGCGCTCACCGCGATGGCTTGCCGGAAAGCGTCAACGACGCCGACCAGGTCATCTGGTACGCCCCGGCCAACCTCGGCTGGGACCTGGCAGCCACTGCCGCCCAGTGCAAGGTGCCGTCCGTGGTTGCCGACAGCCTGGAAGCGATCATCGAGCGGGTCAAAGGCCAGGCACGGCCGGGCACCCACGTGGTGATCATGAGCAACGGCGGCTTCGGCGGCCTGCACGGCAAACTGGCCGAGGCGTTGCAGTGATGAGCGGGCCGGAACGCATCACCCTGGCCATGACCGGCGCCTCCGGGGCGCAGTACGGCCTGCGCCTGCTCGACTGCCTGGTGCGGGAGGACCGAGAGGTGCACTTTCTCATCTCCAAGGCCGCGCAACTGGTGATGGCCACCGAGACCGACGTGCTGCTGCCAGCCAAGCCCCAGGCGATGCAGGCCTTCCTCACCGAATACACCGGCGCCGCCGATGGGCAGATCCGGGTGTATGGCAAGGAAGACTGGATGTCGCCGGTGGCCTCTGGCTCCGGAGCACCAGCGGCGATGGTGGTGGTGCCGTGCTCGACGGGGACGTTGTCGGCGATCGCTACAGGCGCCTGCAACAACCTGATCGAACGCGCTGCCGACGTCACCCTGAAAGAGCGTCGCCAGTTGATTCTGGTGCCGCGTGAGGCGCCGTTCTCCACCATTCACCTGGAGAACATGCTCAAGCTGTCGCAGATGGGCGCGGTGATCCTGCCGGCGGCGCCGGGCTTCTATCACCAGCCGCAGACTATCGATGATCTGGTCGACTTCGTTGTCGCGCGGATTCTCAATCTGCTGAACATCCCGCAGGACATGCTGCCGCGTTGGGGCGAGCATCATTATGGGGTCGATGATTGAGGCGGGCGTTGCTGGGGTTGCTGGTGCTGGCCCAGCTGGGTGGCTGCGCCACGGTGCGTACGCTGGATGCCAGCAAGCCGGGGGCGCCCTTGGTGTATGCCGGGACGCGTCTGGATTGGTATGTCATGAACGGCGGCTGTTGCCCGCTGGATAGGTTTGGCGCCGAGGCGCCGGCTTATCCGCGGTTGGATTTACCGGGGAGCCTGTTGCTCGATACCTTGTTGCTGCCATTGTCGGTGTTGACGGCGCTTGGGGTGAGCTTCAACGCTACTGGTGGTCTGTGAGATTTTTGGGGCCGCAACGCGGCCCTTCGCGGCGGTTCGTCGCCCCGACAAGCCCGCTCCCACAGGGAGGGCGCCGCTCTGAAGATGGGCGCGGTCCCTGTGGGAGCGGGCTTGCCCGCGAAGGCCGCAACGCGGCCCCAGGATCTTAATCACTTCCGACCAAGCCTGCGCAGCTCATCCGATTCCACAACCCGAATGCCGTCTTCCTCCTCCAGCGCCAGCCGCCACAGCGCACGTGCCAAGGTGCACGCCTCGATGCCGCGGTATTTGCCCGGCATGAACTTGGAGAACGGCGCCGCCAAACGCTCGCGCAGGCGCGGTTCGATCCGCTCGCCAAGCAACAGTGACGGCCGCACGATGGTCAGCTGTGGCCAGTCCTGGGCCTTGAGCGCCTCTTCCATCTCGCCCTTTACCCGGTTGTAGAAAATCGACGACTTGGCATCGGCGCCAATCGCGCTGACCACCAGCAGGTGCCGCGCGCCCATCTCCCGGGCACGCTTGCTGAAGGCCACGACCATGTCCAGATCCACCGCGCGGAAGGCCGACTCCGAGCCTGCCTGCTTGAGGGTAGTACCCAGGCAACAGAACGCGATATCGACGCGTCCGCCCAGTTGCGGGAGAAACACCGCCGGGTCACCCACTGGGTTTTCCAGGTGCGGGTGCTCGGCCAGGGGTCGGCGAGTTGGCGCCAGCACCCGGCTGATGGTCGGTTCGTTGAGCAGGCGGTCGAGCAGGTGTTCACCGGTTAGACCAGTGGCTCCGGCAAGCAGGACATGCTGAGGCGTCAAGTACATGATGTCTCTCCCTTGTTACACACAGCTTAGTGGCTGGCAGGGTTTTTTTCCTGCGCCGGGTTGGCTGTCTGAGCTTCATTGCGCAAGGCTTGCTCGGCCTGTTGCCGGCGTAGGCGCTGCCAGTGCGAGAGCACGGCGGGCGGCGCCCACAGCTGCGGTTCCGAGGCTTCGAAGCCTTCCCTTGCTTCCCGTTCGGCAACGCTGGCGCGCGCCAGTTCAAACGCCTGTTTCAAGTCGTCGGTCTGGTTCAGCGCTTCAGCGAACAGGGCATCGCCGAAATAAGTGAAGTCGGCTTCTTCCGAGCAACCGAACGACACCCGGTCGGGGCGCGCGGCGGTCATGATCAAGGTCCGGTCGTCCTTGAGCGGGGCGATATAGCCGCCTGAATAGCAGGCGGAGATGACGATGACTTTGTCGCGATCTTTTAACGGCGCCAATGAACTGGCCAGTTCGTCGGCGGACAGGTCGGCCAGTTGCAGGCGCGGCTGGTCGAGCACCAGTTGATGGTCGTGGCTGCCATGGCTGGTCAGATAGACGAACACCAGGTCTTCCGGACCGCTGCGCTCGGCCAGGGTCTTGGCGGCGCGGGTGAGGTTCTCGCGGGTGGCCATGGGGCGGTCGGTCAGGTGATCGCGGTGGTTGACCAGGGTGATCTGGCCATGGGCGCCAAAGCGTACCTTGAGCATGTTGCTGACGTAGTCGGCCTCGCGCAGGAATACGCTCTGCTGGCCATCGCCAGCGACCACCAGGCTGTAGAGCTGGATCGGCGGCTTGGAGTGCGGGACCTTGGCCAGGGCGTCTGCGAGCAGTTTGCCTTGATTGAGCAGGGCCAGGTCCAGCGGGTCGGGCAACAGCTTGCCTTTTTCGTCACGCACCCGCACACCCTTGACCCAGTAGCCGCTCTCGACCCGGCCGTTGGCCTGGGTCAGCCGGCCATGGCCCTGGTAAGCGTCATCGACGAAACCGCCAAGGTATTGGCTGCCGTCAGCCAGGTGCAGGTGGCCTTGGCCATTGAAGCGCCATTGGCGAAAGCCGCCCTTGTAACGGCTGCCATCGCTGCCAAGCAGTTCGCCTTCGCCATCGAGCGAGCCGTCCTTGAATTCGCCGATCCACACGTCGCCGTCGACGTTCTCGTAGCGGCCGCGGCCTTCCAGGCGGTTGTCCTTGAACTCTCCGATGTACTGCTCGCCCTCGACGCTGTCGTAGGTGCCGCTGCCTTGCAACTGGCCATCGATGAAGCGGCCGCTGAACTGATTGCCACTGGCATCACTGCGCACCCCGGCGCCATTGGGTTTGCCCTTGGCGAACAGGCCCTGATAGCGGCTGCCATCGGCCAACTCCAGTTCACCAGCACCGTGGTACTGGTCGTCCTTGAATTGGCCGCGATAGACCTGATCGTTCTGCTTGAGGGTGCCTTCGCCATCGCGCCGGCCGTGCTTGAAGGTGCCGGCGTAGTGGCTGCCGGGGGTGGTCAGGTCGCCCAGGCCATCGAACAGGCCGCCAGCGAACTGCCCGCGGTAGACCTCGCCGTTGCTGCCGTGCCATTCGCCTTGGCCATGCCATTGGCCATTGTTGAAGGTGCCGGCGTACCAACTGCCGTTGGGGTAGTCGATGCGGCCTTCGCCCTGCAGCAGGCCGTTGACCACTTCACCGCGGTAGCGGCCACCATCGGGCAGGCGCGCGTCCGGCGGCGACAGCGGTTCGCCTTCGCCACAAGCGGCGAGCAACAAGGTCAGGGCAAGGGGCAGCAGAGGACGCATGGCGGATTCCGGGCGATAGATCTACCGAGTATGCCGCAGAATGTGTTGGCACAGACAGCGCTGGCGAGCCAGGGAATGCGTGGGGCTGACGCAGCCTGCGATGGGCTGCACAGCAGCCCCCAAGGCATCCAGTCGCTAAAGCGAGGGCAATACACCCTCGTTTACAGGCTTCGTCAGCGCCTACAGATCAGTGCAAGGAAGGATCAGACGAAGCACAACGATAACGGCTCAGCGATATACGCGGGTTTCTCCTCGCCTTCGATCTCCAGGGTGGCGGTAGCCTTGAGCAGCCACTGCCCCGGCTTCTTCTCGGTGGCATCGGTTAGCTCGACTTTGAGCCGAACCTGGCTATCGACCTTCACCGGCTGGATGAAGCGCACGCTGTCCAGGCCATAGTTGACCACCATCTTCAGCCCTTCAGGCAGGACCAGGATGTCTTCCATCAACTTGGGAATCAACGACAGGGTGAGGAAACCATGGGCGATGGTGGCGCCGAAGGGGGTTTTGCTGGCTTTTTCAGGGTCGACATGGATGAACTGGAAGTCGCCGGTAGCCTCGGCGAACAGGTTGATGCGCTGCTGATCGATTTTCAGCCATTCGGAACGTCCCAGTTCCTTTCCAACGTACTGCGAAAGCTCTGCAACAGGTACATAGGGCATCGTGACTCTCCGGATTGTCATTGCTGTTCGGGTGGTACGAAAGTCCAAGATCAGCACGTCGCGCGGTTGCGGTCAAGTTGCCATGTTTTCGGCGAATATCGGCTTATAGGCATAACCAACGCGTGCTTATAATGGCCGCCATGCCCGAAGGAGATGCTTATGCTGTTGCGTGGTTTGACCTGGCTGGTGTTGTTCCAACTGCTGGGTACGGCAATCAACCATCTGTGTGTGCCCATTCTGCCTGGGCCGATCATTGGTCTGCTGCTGTTGCTGGTGTTCCTGATGATTCGCGGCGAGGTCGGCAAGCCGCTGAACGAGGCCGCTTCCAGTCTGCTGCGCTACTTGCCGCTGTTGCTGGTACCGCCGGCGGTAGGGGTGATGGTGTATGCCAATGACATTGCCGCAGACTTTTGGGCCATCGTCGGTGCGCTGGTGCTGTCGTGCCTGGCCACCCTGGTGTTCGTCGGCGTATTAATGCAAAAGCTCATCCATCGCCAAGGCAAACGCGAGGAGCAACCATGACCCTCGACTGGCACGGCGCGCTCAACGCGGTCATTCATCACCCGCTGTTTGGCATCGGCATCACCTTGGGGGCCTACCAGATCGTGCTGGCAGGTTATGAGAAAACCCGCTGGATCTTCCTGCAGCCGGTGCTGGTGTCGATGCTGCTGGTGATCGGCGTGCTGGTCACCTGTGGTATCGACTATGCCGAGTACCGCAAAAGCACCGAGATCATGAATATCCTCCTCGGCCCGGCCACGGTGGCCTTGGCGGTACCCCTCTACCTGAACCTGCGGCGCATTCGCCAGCTGTTCTGGCCGACATTTACTACGCTGGTAATCGGAGGCCTGTTTGCCACCCTGGCGTGCCTGTTGCTGGGTTGGTGGTTCGGTGCCGAGCACATGATCCTGATGACCATGGCGCCAAAGTCGGTGACCTCGCCGATTGCCATGCTGGTGGCCGAACAAATCGGTGGCGTGGCCGCGCTGGCGGCGGTGTTCGTGTTGATTACCGGAGTGATCGGGGCGATTTTCGGTCCGGCGCTGCTGACCCGCTTTGGCGTACTCAGCCCAGAGGCGCGGGGCATGTCGCTGGGCGTGACCGCGCACGCGGTGGGCACTTCGGTGGCCTTGCAGGAAAGTGACGAATGCGGCGCCTTCGCCGCGTTGGCGATGAGCCTGATGGGTGTGGCCACGGCGGTGTTCCTGCCGTTGGCGGTTAGCCTGGTGGCCTGAGGATTTGTGATGACGCTACCGCTGTTTCCGCTCAATACCGTGCTGTTTCCCGGTTGCATGCTCGACTTGCAGATCTTCGAGGCGCGCTACCTGGACATGATCGGCCGCTGCATGAAACAAGGCAGCGGTTTTGGCGTGGTATGCATCCTGGAGGGCGAGCAGGTTGGCAAGGCGCCGCCGGTGGTGGCTTCGATTGGCTGTGAGGCGCTGATTCGCGACTTCACCCAGCAGGACAACGGCTTGCTGGGGATCCGCGTCGAGGGCGTGCGGCGCTTCGAGGTGATCCAGACCGAGGTGCAGAAGGACCAATTGCTGCTGGGCGAGGTGCACTGGCGGGCGGACGGCGCGGACAGCGAATTGACCGAGCATGAGGATGATTTGCTCGCGCTGCTGCTGGCCCTGGGTGAGCACCCGATGGTCGAGGCACTGGATATGCCTCGGCCGGTCGACGGCCAGCTGTCGTTGGCCAATCAGCTGGCTTACCTGCTGCCGTTCATGGAAGAGGACAAGTTGGATTTGCTGACGATCGATTCGCCGCAGGAGCGTTTGGCGGCAATTCAGAACCTGCTCGAGCGGATTCAGGGCGAGTTGTTTGCCTGATAGGTCGGTTACCTGTGCGGCTCCATTCACATCCTTGGCGTGGGAGCGGGCTTGCCCCGCGATGAGGCCGGCCCTGACTCACTCAATACTGATAACGCAGCAAAGCCTGCGGCAACGCATGCAAGGCAAAGAACGCCAACAACGCCACGCACGCCGGCAACACCAGCCACCAAACCCGCTGGCCCAAGGCGTTCAGCGGCTGGCGATACTGCACCAGGGTCAGGCTCACAGCGCACACACAGCACGCCAGCAGCGCACCGGCGAGAATGTCGGTCGGCCAATGCGCGCCCAGGTACACCCGCGACAGCGCAATCGACAGCGCCGGCAGGCAGCCAAGCAGCACCCAGGTCAGCCGCATCCGCGGCGGTTGGCCACGTCCGGCTAAAATGGCCATCACCAAGAAGAACGCAAACGACGCCGAACTATGTCCGCTGGGCATGCTGTAGCTGGTCAGCGGGTCGGTCAGCACTTCAGGTCGTGCCCGCGCAAACAACCACTTCAACGTGCCATTAGCCAGCGCAGTACCCATCAATGCACCACCGGCAAACAGCGCATGACGCCATTGCCGTGCCAACAGCAGTAAACCGGTCAGCAGCGCGCCAAGGAACAGCTGGGTCTGGAAGTCGCCCAGACGGGTAACCAGCACCACCACGCCATCCACGGCCTGGCTGCGATGCTCCTGCACCAGGGTCATTACGCCCTGGTCGAACTCGTGCAGATAAGGCCAGCCGATGAACAGCCCGGCCAGCGCCAGGAAGCTCAGGGCGGCGATCAAGCGGGTGCCATGGCGCTGGTCGCGGATGCTGCTATTGAGGCTCAGGCCGATCAGTACCGCCAGTGTCCCGGCGATCAGCCCGGCATCGAGCCAGAAGCCTTCCGGCAATGGCAGGCGCATGGCCGCGCCAGTGGCCCAGCCGGGCAGCAGGTAGGCCACCGACCAACCGGCGCCGGCCACCATGCTGACGGCGATGAAGCGCGGCAGGGGCATGTCGAACATGCCTGCGACCATCGGCAGCATCGGCCGCAGTGGACCAATGAAGCGCCCGACCAGCAAGCTGGCGATTCCGTAGCGTTGGAAGTAGGTTTCGGCGCTGCCGATCCATTCCGGGTGATGGCGGATCAATGGCAGGCGGCGGATGTTCTGGTGGAAGTACTTGCCGATGCTGTAGGACAGCGCATCGCCGAGCAGCCCGCCGGCAAAGCCCAGCAGCAGGGTTTCACCGAGGGTGAAGGCGCCACTACCGGCTAGCACCGCGACCGCAAACAGCAGCACGGTGCCCGGTACGATGATGCCGGCGATGGCCAGGCATTCGATGCACGCCACCAGAAAGATTGCCAGGCCAAGCCACTGCGGGTTGGCGCTGAGCCAGCCGGTCAGGCTGTCGAGCCATTGGCCCATGAGTCAGCTTCCTTGTTCCAGAATGAAGTAGTCCCGGCCTTCGACTTGGCCCCGACGCAGCGGGTTCCGTGTGCAAAAGCGGGCAAATTGAGCATCGACGAAACGGTACGGCAGGTGTTCGTCGCGCCCGTGCGGGATGCCCAGGCGCGCGCATTGGATGATCTGCGGCACACTGATGGCGCAGTCTTCGACATAGAGACGATCTGGGTCGAAGCGCTTGGCGTCCCAGTGCGGCACTTTCAGGCCCAGCGCGCGGCAGAGCAAGGTCTGCCCGGCGCACAGGCGTTCGTCTGGGCGGATGTTGCCGTTGGCGTCAGGGTTGTTCAGCTGCATCTGTGCCAGGCTGTTGGCATCGGAGATGGCGTCCAGCCACGGGTAGGCGGACTTGATCAACACGGCGTTGCCGGGGCCATGGGCGCTGAAATTGAGCGAATCCCCGCCACGGGCGTAATACATGTAGATGTGCCCGCCATCGAGAAACAGCGCCTTGCGTTTTTCGGTGAAGCCGAGCGAGGCGTGGCTGCCTTTGTCGCTCAGATAGTAGGCCTCGGTCTCGATGATCCGCGCGGCCAGCCAGAGATTGCCGTGGCGATGGCGAATGACCTTGCCCAGCAAAGCCTTGGCCAAGGTCTGGGCATCACGGTCGAAAAAGCTGTCGGGCAGGGCAAGTGCCGGGCAGGGGGCTGGGTCGGGCATGCTGATCGTTCGTGGTTGAGTGGCGCGGATCATAGCAATTAATCGCTTAATCGAGGCTGAACTGAGCGACTGCGTGGTATCAGTGATCACCTCATCGCGGGGCAAGCCCGCGCCCACGCAGACTTTGAGAAATCCCCGTGGGAGCGGGCTTGTCCCGCGATAGCGTCGGTTCGGACAAGGAAATTTCTGATAAGGCCCGTTACATCTTTCCTACCCATTACCCTCGCCATCTTCTACCATCCGCCACCCGCCGCTGGGCGTATAGGGGCGTGCCAGTTATAATCAGCCGATTTCCCCTTTCGCCAAGACACCGAGCCCATGACTGAGTCCGTTCTTGACTACATGACCCGCCTGGGTCGCGCCGCCCGCGAGGCCTCTCGCGTGATCGCCAGCGCCAGCACCGCGCAGAAGAACCGCGCCCTGCAGGCCGCCGCCGACGCGCTGGACGCTGCCCGCAGCGAGCTGACCGCAGCCAATGAACAGGACCTGGCCGCTGGCCGTGCCAATGGCCTTGAGCCAGCTCTGCTCGACCGTCTGGCCCTGACCCCGGCGCGCATCGACGGCATGATCACTGGCCTGCGCCAGGTTGCCAGCCTGCCGGACCCAGTCGGCGCCATCCGTGACATGAGCTACCGCCCGTCGGGGATCCAGGTGGGCAAGATGCGCGTACCGCTCGGGGTGATCGGCATCATCTATGAGTCGCGCCCGAACGTGACCATTGACGCTGCCAGCCTGTGCCTCAAATCGGGCAACGCCACCATCCTGCGTGGCGGCTCCGAGGCGATTCATTCCAATCGCGCCATCGCCACCTGCATCCAGCGTGGCCTGGCTGCCGCCGGCCTGCCGGCGGCGGTAGTGCAAGTGGTCGAGACCACCGATCGCGAAGCCGTCGGCGCGCTGATCAGCATGCCGGAGTTCGTCGATGTCATCGTCCCGCGCGGCGGCCGTGGTCTGATCGAGCGCATCAGCCGTGATGCGCGCGTGCCGGTGATCAAGCACCTCGATGGCATCTGCCACGTCTATATCGATCAGCACGCTGATCTGGACAAGGGCTGGCGCGTGGCCTTCAACGCCAAGACCTACCGCTACGGCATCTGTGGCGCGATGGAGACGTTGCTGGTCGATCAAAGCGTGGCCAGCGACTTCCTGCCGGAAATGGCCCGCCGCTTCCAGGACAAGGGCGTCGAGCTGCGCGGCTGCGAGCGTACCCAGGCGATCATCGAGGCCAAGCCTGCCAGTGAAGACGACTGGCACACCGAATACCTCGACGCGATCCTGTCGATTCGTGTGGTCGACGGCCTGGACCAGGCTATCGAGCACATCAACCATTACGGCTCGCACCACACCGATTCGATCATCACCGAACACCAGGGCCAGGCCCGGCGCTTCATGGCCGAGGTGGACTCGGCGTCGGTGATGCTCAATACCCCGACCTGCTTTGCCGACGGCTTCGAATATGGCCTGGGCGCAGAAATCGGGATTTCCACCGACAAGCTGCACGCCCGCGGCCCGGTCGGCCTGGAAGGCCTGACCTGCGAGAAGTATGTAGTGATCGGCGATGGTCAACTGCGCGGCCAGGAGTCCTGCTGAGTTGAGCACCGCCCAGCCAGTGCGGCGCGTCGGCATTCTCGGCGGTACCTTCGACCCGGTGCATATCGGCCACCTGCGCAGCGCGCTGGAAGTGGCCGAATTCATGGGCCTGGACGAGCTGCGCCTGCTGCCCAACGCTCGACCGCCACACCGCGACACGCCACAGGTGTCGGCGCAGGATCGCCTGGCCATGGTGCAAAGCGCGGTTAGCGGGGTCGAATGCCTGAGCGTTGATGCCCGGGAGCTGGCACGCGACAAGCCGTCGTACACCATCGACACCCTGGAATCGATCCGGGCCGAGCTGGCGGACGACGACCAACTGTTCCTGGTGCTGGGTTGGGATGCATTTTGCGGCCTGCCTGGCTGGCATCGCTGGGAAGAGTTGCTGCAACACTGTCACATCCTGGTGCTGCAACGCCCGGATGCCGATGTCGAACCCCCTGACGAGCTGCGCAACCTTCTGGCGGCGCGCTCGGAGAGCGATCCCGCCGCCATGTCTGGCCCGGCGGGGCATATTTCGTTCGTCTGGCAGACGCCGCTCGCGGTGTCTGCCACGCAAATCCGACAGCTGCTGGCCAGCGGCAAGTCGGTGCGGTTCCTGGTGCCGGACGCAGTACTGGCCTATATCGAGGCGCACGATCTGTATCGTGCGTCCAACTGACGGCGCCATTGGGCGCCTCATTCAATGAGTTGAACGAGTTTTATATGACCAAGCAAAACATCATCAAGGCCGAAGAACTGGTCGAGCTGGCCAAGGCCGCACTGGAAGACGTCAAGGCCCAGGACATCCAGGTCATCGACGTACGCGAGAAGCACAGCCTGACCGACTACATGATCATCGCCACCGGTACCTCCAACCGCCAGATCAACGCGATGCTGGAAAAGGTTCGTGAACTGGTCAAGGCCAAGGGTGTGCAGCCGCTGGGCGAAGAAGGCAAGGGCGAGAGCGACTGGGTCCTGCTCGACCTCAACGACGTTATCGTGCACATGATGACCGCCGCAGCGCGTCAGTTCTACGACCTGGAGCGCCTGTGGATGGGTGCCGAGCAGAGCCGTGCCGCCGATGGCAAGCACCACAGCTCGGAAACCGGTGCCAACGAGTTCTTCGACAAGCTCACCAAGTAATAAGGAAGTGCCGTGCGTCTGCGATTGATCGCGGTCGGCTCGCGTATGCCCAAGTGGGTCGAGGAAGGCTGGCATGAATATGCCAAGCGCCTCCCTTCGGAGCTGTCGCTGGAGCTGGTGGAAATACCGCTGAACACCCGGGGCAAGAATGCCGACGTCGCTCGCCTGATTCGTCAGGAGGGCGAGGCCATGCTCGCCAAGGTGCAGCCGGGCGAGCGTATCGTCACCCTCGAGGTGCACGGCAAGCCTTGGAGCACCGAGCAGTTGGCGGTCGAGCTGGATCGCTGGCGCCTGGATTCGCGCACGGTGAATTTGATGGTGGGTGGGCCGGAGGGCCTGGCGCCGGAGGTGTGTGCGCGCAGCGAACAGCGCTGGTCGCTGTCGCCGCTGACCCTGCCGCATCCGTTGGTAAGGATACTGATCGGCGAACAGATCTACCGCGCCTGGACCGTGTTGTCCGGGCATCCCTACCACAAATGAGCCTGTAAGCCCGCCCGATGTCGCAGCCGATTCGCCTCAAAGACCACGAGAAAGACGCCCGCCTGGTGCGCAACCGCGTCGTGGTCGGCGCTGTGGCGATCATGTTGCTGGTGTGCGTGCTGATCGCGCGGCTGTATTACCTGCAGATCATCCAGTACGACTATCACTCCACCTTGTCGGAGAACAATCGGGTGCATGTGCAGCCGATTCCGCCGACCCGTGGGCTGATTTTCGACCGAAATGGGGTGATCATCGCCGATAACCGGCCCAGCTTCAGCCTGACCATGACCCGCGAGCGGGCCGGTAACTCTGGCAAATGGCAGGAAGTGCTGGATGTGATCGTCGAGGTGCTGGAGCTGACCCCGGATGACCGTGCGCTGTTCGAGAAGCGCATGAAGCAGGGGCGCCGACCGTTCGAGCCGGTGCCGATCCTGTTCGAGCTCAGCGAAGAACAGATCGCCCGGGTGGCGGTGAACCAGTTCCGTCTGCCGGGGGTGGAAGTGGCGGCGCAGCTGGTGCGCCATTACCCACAAGGTGCGCATTTCGCCCATTCGGTCGGCTATGTCGGGCGGATCAACGAGAAAGAGCTGAAAACCCTCGATCCGGTCAACTACAGCGGCACCCACCATATCGGCAAGACCGGCATCGAGCGCTTCTATGAAGACGCCTTGCACGGCCAGGTCGGTTACGAGGAAGTCGAGACCAACGCGCGCGGTCGTGTTCTGCGGGTGCTCAAGCGTACCGACCCGATTCCTGGCAAGGACATCGTCCTGAGCCTGGACATCAAATTGCAGGAAGCGGCCGAGCTTGCCCTGGGCGGGCGGCGTGGCGCGGTGGTGGCGTTGGATCCGCGCTCGGGTGAAGTCCTGGCGATGGTCAGCCAGCCGAGTTTCGACCCCAACCTGTTCGTCACCGGTATCGGCTTCAAGGCCTATGCCGAGCTGCGCGACTCGATCGACCGGCCGCTGTTCAACCGCGTCTTGCGCGGCCTGTATCCGCCAGGCTCGACCATCAAGCCGGCGGTGGCGATTGCCGGGCTGGACAGTGGCGTGGTCACCGCCAGCAGCCGGGTATTCGACCCGGGCTACTACCAGTTGCCCAACTATGACCACAAATACCGTAACTGGAACCGCAGTGGTGATGGCTGGGTCGATCTGGACCTGGCGATCATGCGTTCCAACGACACCTACTTCTACGACTTGGCGCACAAGATGGGCATTGATCGCCTGTCCACTTACATGAACAAGTTCGGCCTCGGCCAGAAAGTCTCGCTGGACATGTTCGAGGAGTCTTCCGGCTTGATGCCGACCCGTGAGTGGAAGCGCGCCACCCGCCGTCAGGCCTGGTTCCCGGGCGAGACGCTGATCCTGGGTATCGGCCAGGGCTACATGCAGACCACGCCCTTGCAGATGGCCCAGGCTACGGCGCTGATCGCCAGCAAAGGCAAGTGGTTCCGGCCGCATCTGGCCAAGACCATCGAAGGCCAGCCGCCGGTGGACGAAAACCCGATCGATGACATCATCCTGCGCGACAAGGCCGACTGGACCCGAGTCACCCATGGCATGGAGCAGGTCATGCACAACGCCCGCGGTACTGCCCGCGCCGCCGCCGCTGGCGCCCAGTACCGGATTGCCGGCAAGAGCGGTACCGCCCAGGTGGTGGCGATCAAGCAGGGCGAGAAGTACGACCGTAACAAAGTCCAGGAGCGCCATCGTGACCACGCTTTGTTCGTCGGCTTTGCGCCGGCAGAAGACCCCAAGATCGTGGTCTCGGTGATGATCGAGAACGGCGAAGCCGGTGGCCGTGTGGCCGCCCCCGTGATGCGTCAGGTGATGGATGCCTGGTTGCTCGATGAGAGCGGCCGGCTGAAAACCGAGTTCGCGCCGCCCACCGTCGCCCAGGAAGCGCCGCAATGATGAACAACTTTGATCGCATGCTCTCCAGCGAAGACGTGATGCGTCGGCGCGCCAGCTTCCTGCAGCGCATCCATGTCGACGGCCCGCTGCTGATCATCCTGCTGACCCTCGCCGCTGGCAGCCTGTTCGTGCTCTATTCGGCCAGCGGCAAGAACTGGGACTTGCTGATGAAGCAGGCCACCTCGTTCGGCATCGGCCTGGTGTCGATGTTCATCATCGCCCAGCTCGAACCACGTTTCATGGCCCGCTGGGTGCCGTTGGCGTACCTGACCGGGGTGTGCCTGCTGGTGGTGGTCGACGTCATGGGCCACAACGCCATGGGCGCGACCCGCTGGATCAACATCCCGGGGGTGATCCGCTTCCAGCCTTCGGAATTCATGAAGATCATCATGCCGGCAACCTTGGCCTGGTATCTGTCCAAGCGCACCTTGCCGCCGGATCTCAAGCACGTGGCGATCAGCCTGGTGCTGATCGGCGTGCCGTTCATTCTAATTGTCCGCCAGCCTGACCTGGGTACCGCGCTGCTGATCCTCGCCTCGGGCGCGTTCGTGCTGTTCATGGGGGGCCTGCGCTGGCGCTGGATTATCAGCGTGCTGGCCGCCGCGGTGCCGGTGGCCGTGGCGATGTGGTTCTTCGTCATGCACGACTACCAGAAGCAACGGGTATTGACCTTCCTCGACCCGGAAAGCGACCCGTTGGGCACCGGCTGGAACATCATTCAGTCCAAGGCCGCGATCGGCTCGGGCGGGGTGTTTGGCAAGGGTTGGTTGCTCGGTACCCAGTCGCACCTGGATTTTCTTCCTGAAAGCCACACCGACTTCATCATCGCCGTGCTCGGCGAGGAGTTCGGTCTGGTCGGGATCTGCCTGCTGTTGATCGTCTACCTGCTGCTGATCGGCCGCGGCCTGGTGATCACGGCCCAGGCGCAGACCCTGTTCGGCAAGCTGCTGGCGGGCAGCCTGACGATGACCTTCTTTGTATACGTGTTCGTCAATATCGGTATGGTTAGCGGTTTGTTGCCCGTAGTGGGGGTGCCGCTGCCCTTCATTAGTTATGGCGGAACTTCGTTGGTGACGCTGCTGTCAGCGTTTGGCGTTCTGATGTCGATCCACACACACCGCAAATGGATCGCGCAGGTTTGAATAAGGTGACCAATTTCATGCAAGCAGTGCGTACCTGGGCTGCCCGTTGTCTGCCGTGGATCGGCGCAATCGGTCTGTTCGGCGCTGTCCAGCAAGCCAATGCCGGCGACTATGACGGCTCGCCACAGGTGGCCGAGTTCGTTGGCGAAATGACCCGCGACTATGGTTTTGCCGGCGAACAACTGATGGGCGTGTTCCGCGAGGTGCAGCGCAAGCAGTCGATCCTCGATGCGATTTCGCGTCCGGCCGAGCGGGTCAAGCCGTGGAAAGAATACCGGCCGATGTTCATTACCGACGCGCGCATTGCCCGCGGGGTCGACTTCTGGCGTCAGCACGAGGCCACCTTGGCCCGTGCCGAGCAGGAATATGGCGTGCCGGCCCAGGTGATCGTGTCGATCATCGGCGTGGAGACCTTCTTTGGTCGCAACACCGGCAACTACCGGGTGATCGACGCGTTGTCGACCCTGGGCTTCGATTACCCGCCACGGGCCGAGTTCTTCCGCAAGGAGCTGCGCGAGTTCCTCTTGCTGGCCCGGGAGGAGCAGCTCGATCCGCTGATGCTCAAGGGCTCCTACGCCGGCGCCATGGGCTTGCCGCAGTTCATGCCGAGCAGTTTTCGCAACTATGCCGTGGACTTCGACGGTGATGGCCACATCAATATCTGGAACAATCCCGATGACGCCATCGGCAGCGTGGCCAGCTACTTCAAGCGCCACGGCTGGGTTGCGGGCGAGGGCGTGGTCAGTCGCGCCCAGGTGCGTGGCGAGCGGGCCGATGAAGGCCTGACCACGGGTATCGAGCCGGTCAAGACAGTCGGGGAGTTGAAAGCCCTGGGTTGGTCGAGCCATGATGCGCTGCGCGATGATCTGCCGGTGACCGCCTTCAAGCTCGAGGGTGAAAACGGTCCTGAATACTGGATGGGCTTGAAGAACTTCTATGCGATCACGCGGTACAACCGCAGTGTGATGTACGCCATGGCGGTGCATCAGCTCTCGGAACAGCTGGTTCTTGCACGGGGCGTCAAGTAATGCGCGTATTTTCTCTGAATTCCTTCAAGCTGCTGACCTGCATCGCCGTTGGCGTGGTCCTGGCCAGCTGCTCGTCCAGCCGGCCGGCCCAGCAAAGCGGCGGCAACGTGGTTCGTTCGCAACCTGGCCTGGACATCAACCGCGCTCACAAGGACGGTGCGCCGTGGTGGGACGTGGATGTCAACAAGATCCCTGACGCCACGCCAACCGTGCACACTGGCAATTACAAGGCCAACCCGTACACGGTGCTGGGCAAAACCTACTACCCGATCCAGGACTCGCGCAACTACCGCGCCGAGGGCACTGCGTCCTGGTATGGCACCAAGTTCCATGGCCAGAACACCGCCAATGGCGAGGTCTATGACCTCTACGGCATGAGTGCCGCGCACAAGACCCTGCCGCTGCCGGCCTACGTGCGGGTGACCAACCTGGACAACCACCGTAGCGTGATCCTGCGGGTCAACGACCGTGGCCCGTTCTATTCGGACCGCATCATCGACCTGTCCTACGCGGCGGCGAAAAAACTCGGTTACGCCGAAACCGGCACCGCGCGGGTGCGCGTCGAGGGGATCGACCCGCAGCAGTGGTGGGCCCAGCGTGGTCAACAGGCGCCGTTGGTGCTCAAGGAACCGCAAGTGGCCCAGACCCAAGCGCTGCCAGCCAGCACGGGCAAGGTCGAGCAATGGACTCCGCCAGCGCAGCAGCATGCTGCGGCGGTAGTACCGGTGCAGATCGCCAGCAACAGCGCGCCAAGCGCCAATGGCGGCATGTACCTCCAGGTGGGCGCATTCGCCAACCCGGACGCAGCTGAACTGCTGCGCTCCAAACTCAGCACCATGGTCAGCGCCCCGGTGTTCATCAGCTCGATCGTACGTAACCAGCAGACCCTGCACCGCGTACGCCTGGGGCCGATGAGCAGCCAGGGCGAAGTCCAGCAGACCCAGGACAGCGTGCGCATGGCCAATCTTGGCCAGGCCAAGCTGGTGACCGACTAGGGAACTCCTGCGCCAGACGGTGGACTGAAGGGGCACGACGCACTGATTTGCGTCACCCCTTTCGCGGGCAAGCCCACTCCCACAAGGACAGCGATGACCCTGTGGCAGCGGGCTTGCCCGCGAAGAAGTCGACGCCGACCTGTCTGTTTTGTCATGAATTGCCAGACGCGCCCATGTACAATGGCCGTTTTTTCCCGCAAGGCCCCTGGCCTCGGGTTTGGGCTGCAGCGCAGCTCGCATAACTAGACTGACTAGCCGTTGGGCCTCGCCCACGAAACATCAGACCATTAGCGATTTTCGAGAGACGGATGAACATCACCAACCTTGCCAAACGACTTTGCCTGCCCGTACTGCTGATGATCACGCCTGCTGCCTTCGCAGCGGAGCAGATGATGCCATCGCCACCGCAGTTGGCCGCCAAGTCCTACGTACTCATGGACGCGTCCAGCGGCAACGTGCTGGTCGAAAACAACGGTGACGAGCGTCTGCCGCCAGCCAGCTTGACCAAGCTGATGACTGCCTACATCGCCACCCTCGACATCCGTCGTGGCCAGATCGGCGAAAACGACCCGGTCACCGTCAGCGAAAACGCCTGGCGTACCGGTGGTTCGCGCATGTTCATCAAGGTCGGCACCCAGGTCAGCGTCAGCGACCTGCTGCACGGCATCATCATCCAGTCGGGTAACGACGCGTCGGTCGCCCTGGCCGAGCACATCGCCGGCAGCGAAGATGCCTTCGCCGACATGATGAACAAGACCGCTACCGATCTGGGCATGGGCAACAGCCACTTCATGAACCCGACCGGCCTGCCGAACCCGGAGCACTACTCCTCGGCCCACGACATGGCCCTGCTGGCGCGTGCGATCATCAACGAAGACCCGGCTCACTACGCGATCTACTCGCAGAAAGAGTTCTTCTGGAACAACATCAAGCAGCCGAACCGCAACCTGCTGCTGTGGCGTGACAAGACCGTCGATGGCCTGAAAACCGGCCACACCGACGAAGCCGGCTACTGCATGGTCGCCTCGGCGGTACGTGACGGCCAGCGCCTGATCGCCGTGGTGTTCGGCACCAACAGCGAGCAATCGCGTGCTGCCGAAACCCAGAAGCTGCTGACCTACGGTTTCCGCTTCTTCGAAACCCAGACCTTCTACCAGAAGGGCACCGAGCTGACTCAGGCTCCGGTCTGGAAGGGCGCCACCAGCCAAGTCAAGGCGGGCCTGGCCAACGACCTGACCATGACTATGCCTAAAGGCCAATTGAAGCGCCTGGCCGCTTCGATGACCATGAACCCACAACTGACCGCGCCAATCGCCAAAGGTGACGTGATCGGTAAAGTGGAAGTCAAACTGGACGAGAAAGTGGTCCACAGCGCTGACCTCATCGCCCTCGATGGCGTCGAGGAAGGTGGTTTCTTCCGCCGTATGTGGGATAGCATTCGTCTATTCTTCTACGGGTTGTTCAACTGATAACGTGACCTGCCACGCTCCCGCTCACTCCAGCGGGAGCGTCGTTGTTGCCACGGCTTACGAGGCCGTTTCCGCCATGAGCGAACCTGACGTCAAGTCGCACAAGATTGAATTCCCCTGCGCCGATTATCCGATCAAGGTGATTGGCGACACCGTAGTCAATTTCAAGGACACGGTGATCGAAATCCTCAAGAAGCACGCCAAGGTCGACATGGCCACTCTGGCCGAGCGTCAGAGCAAGGAAGGCAAGTACACCACGGTGCAACTGCACATCGTTGCCGAGAGCGAGGACCAGCTGCACGATATCAACAGCGCCCTGCGCGCTACCGGCATCGTGAAAATGGTGCTCTGATGCCCGCTTGTCTCGGTTTTCGCGAGCTTGGCCTGCAGCCCTATGAACCGGTGCTGGAGGCTATGCGTCGTTTTACCGAGCAGCGTGGAGCGGACAGCCAGGACGAAATCTGGCTGGTCGAACATCCTGCGGTCTTCACCCAGGGCCAGGCCGGCAAGGCCGAGCACCTGCTGGTGCCGGGCGACATCCCGGTGGTGCAGACCGATCGCGGCGGCCAGGTGACCTACCATGGCCCCGGGCAGCTGGTGGCCTACCTGTTGCTCGACGTGCGCCGGCTGGGCTTTGGCGTGCGGGAGCTGGTCAGCCGGATCGAGCACAGCCTGATCGATCTGCTCGCCAGCTATGAGGTCGACGCCGCCGCCAAACCCGATGCGCCGGGTGTATATGTCGACGGGGCGAAGATTGCCTCGCTCGGCCTGCGAATCCGCAATGGTCGTTCGTTCCACGGCCTTGCCCTGAACGTGGACATGGACTTAGCGCCATTTCGCCGAATCAACCCCTGCGGGTATGCGGGGCTGGCCATGACCCAGCTACGTGATCTGGCAGGTCCGATCGAACTCACCGAGGTCAGGACAAGGCTGCGCGGACAGCTGGTCAAGCACCTCGACTATGCTGAGCAGACGACCCTCACGGGCGGAATCGACTGAATATGACAATTGTGCAAGAAGCCGTGCCGAACCTGATCCCATCCCAGGATGTCACCCCGCGCCCTGCGCCGAAGAAGGTGGAAGCTGGGGTGAAACTGCGTGGCGCCGACAAGGTGGCGCGTATCCCGGTCAAGATCATCCCCACCGAAGAGCTGCCGAAGAAGCCTGACTGGATCCGCGTGCGCATCCCGGTTTCTCCCGAGGTAGATCGCATCAAGCAACTGCTGCGCAAGCACAAGCTGCACAGCGTTTGCGAAGAGGCCTCCTGCCCGAACCTGGGCGAGTGCTTCTCCGGTGGTACTGCGACCTTCATGATCATGGGCGACATCTGCACGCGTCGCTGCCCGTTCTGCGACGTTGGCCACGGCCGACCGAAGCCACTGGATGTGGATGAGCCGCACAACCTGGCCGTGGCTATCGCCGATCTGCGCCTGAAGTACGTGGTGATCACCTCGGTTGACCGTGACGACCTGCGTGATGGCGGTGCCCAGCACTTTGCCGATTGCATTCGCGAAATCCGCAAGCTGTCGCCAGGCGTGCAGTTGGAAACCCTGGTACCGGACTACCGAGGACGCATGGACGTGGCGCTGGCGATCACCGCGCAAGAGCCGCCAGATGTGTTCAACCACAACCTTGAGACCGTGCCGCGCCTGTACAAGGCCGCCCGTCCTGGTTCGGACTACGACTGGTCGCTGGACCTGCTGGAGAAGTTCAAGCAGCTGGTGCCGCATGTCCCAACCAAGTCCGGCTTGATGCTGGGCCTGGGCGAGACCGACGAGGAAGTCATCGAAGTGATGCATCGCATGCGCGAGCACAACATCGACATGCTCACCCTCGGTCAGTACCTGCAGCCTTCGCGTAGCCACTTGCCGGTGCAGCGCTTCGTCCATCCGGACACCTTCGCCTGGTTCGCCGAGGAAGGCTACAAGATGGGCTTCAAGAACGTCGCATCCGGGCCACTGGTGCGTTCGTCCTACCATGCTGACCAGCAGGCGCACGAAGCCAAGATCAAGCTCTGAGCCTGGCTTGAGTCAAACATGCCGATGCGCGCCGAAAGGCGCCATCGGCATTTTTATTGGGGGATCGCTACCCGCTGGGCAAGGCTGATGCTTTCGCCCATCGTGGCTCGCCTATCCCCACAAGGAGTTGCTCGATGAACTGTGTTGAACGCGGGGTTGCCCCATTGCCCCAGGCGCTGCCGACCAATGCCTGCTTCGCCATCATTGCTCCCGCAGGCCCTGCGCGGCTGGATCAGGCCAAGGCTGGTCAATGGTTTACCGACCGCGGCTACCAGTGCCGAATCTACCCCGGTGTCAGCCAGGCCCAAGGGTACCTGGCCGGCTCCGATCAGCAGCGTTTGCAGGATCTGCATGATGCCTTCAGCGACCCGCAGATCGACGCCATCCTGTGCATGCGCGGTGGTTACGGCAGCATGCGCCTGCTCGACCAGATCGACTTCGAGCTTATCGCGCGCCATCCCAAGCCGTTGATCGGCTATAGCGATATCACCGCGCTGCACACGGCGATCAACCAGCGCGCAGGATTGCTCACTTTCCATGGCGGCATGCTCAATGCCGATCTACTGGGAGAGAAGCTGGAGCCGACGGTCAGTTCCTTGCTGGAGCAGTTGCGCGGGCGGCTGGGGCAGGGCGCGGCGATTGCCCATCCGCACAACTACCCATTGACCAGCGTGCTGCCAGGCGCTGCCAGCGGGCGTCTGGTGGGCGGTAACCTGTCGTTGCTAGGGGCCACACTGGGCACCTTGGCTGAGATCGATACACGCGACAGCATCTTGTTCATCGAGGATGTCAACGAGCCGCTGTACCGGGTCGACAGGTTGCTGACCCAATTACGCCTAGCTGGCAAGCTGGAGGGTGTGCGTGGGGTGCTGGTGGGGGATTTTGCCGGGGTTACGGTTTCGGCCATGACGCCGCTGCTGGAGGATATCTTCGCGCCGTTGGCGGTGCCGGTGCTGGCCGGATGGCGCAGTGGCCATTGTGATCCGAATATTTGCTTGCCGCTGGGAGCGCGGGTGCGCTTGGACAGCGAAAAGCACAGCCTGAGCTTGGAGCAGACGTTGTTCAGGTCGTAAGGCTATCGCGGGGCAAGCCCGCTCCCACGTTGTAAACGTCAGTGGACGTAACGTGGGAGCGGGCTTGCCCCGCGACAGCTCGCTAGCGGCTACGCAGGCTGTCGAGCAACTTATGCGTCGGGTAGCCATCCGCCGGCATCCCTTGCGCTTGCTGCGCATTGCGAATCGCCTTGCGGGTATTGGCGCCAATGATGCCATCAGCATTGCCCGCCTCATGCCCGCTGGCATTGAGCAAGTTCTGCAACTCGATGCGCTCGCTGCGGCTCAATGGCAGATCTTCTTTCGGCCAGCTGCCAGCAATGAAGCCCCAGCCCGAGAAGCGATCACCCAGCAGGCTTACCGCCAGGGCATAGGATGATGAGTTGTTGTACTTGAGAATCGCGCGGAAGTTGTCCAACACCAGGAAGGCAGGGCCTTTGGCGCCGGCAGGCAGCAGCAGCGCGGCCGACAGCTGGTTGCTACCGGCAGGCAGTTGCGTGCCACTGGGCAGTTTCACGCCCAGTTGCAGCCACTCGCTGACCGTCTTGCGCTGGGCACCGTCGGCAATCCAGTAATCGAAGCTGGCTGGCACCTGGACTTCGAAGCCCCACGGTTGACCACGCTTCCAGCCCGAGCTTTGCAGGTAATGGGCGGTGGATGCCAGGGCATCGGCGGTGCTGTTCCAGATATCGCGACGGCCATCACCGTCGAAGTCCACCGCGTGGGTGTTGTAGGTGGTCGGGATGAACTGGGTCTGGCCCATCGCCCCGGCCCACGAGCCACGCATTGCCTCGGGTTGGATGTCGCCGTTCTGCAGGATCTGCAGCGCCGCAATCAGCTGGTCCTGGGCGAACTGCGGGCGACGGCCTTCGTAGGCCAGGGTCGCCAGCGAGCGGATCACCGACTTGCTGCCCTGGAACTGGCCGAAGTTACTCTCCATGCCCCACACCGATACCAGCACCTGGCGGTCTACGCCGTAGCGCTGTTCGATACGCGACAGCAGCTCGGCATTTTGCTCAAGCAGCTTCTTGCCGTTGCGCACGCGCAGTGGCGACAGCGCGCCATCGAGGTATTCCCAAACTGGGCGGGTGAACTCGGGCTGGCTGCGGTCGGCCTTGATCACGTCCATATCGGGTGTGACGCCGCTGAAGGCGCGGTCGAACAAACTTGCGCTGATGCCGGCCTGCAGTGCTTGCTGACGGAAGCCCGCCTGCCATTGGGCGAAGGTCTGCAGGGGCTGGATTTCAGTACTGACGTCAGGTGTGCTGCCGGGCAGGTTGACCACCGGAGCGGGCTGGGCAGGGGCTAGCGGCAGAGCGTCGGCGGCGGTGGGTTTCTCCGCGCAGGCGACGAGCAGGATGAGGCTGGAGGCCGCGATCAGCTGGCGGGGTTGCCAGCGTGGGAACAGACTGAAGAGCATGCACAGATCCAGGAATTACAGGTCAGGTGCCGACCATACCATGCCTGCGCTTTTGATGCTTTCATGCGGCCAAAAAGTAACAAGCCTCCCAATCTCTCGATTGGAAGGCTTCGCGGCGGTAGCTGCCTTTGCCTTTGCCTGGTTGTTCCTGTCGGCTGCGGAACAGTGGCTGGGCGATGATGGATTTGGCCTTGTTCGGGCCGTGTTTTTTCGGCTTTTTGCTCATCTTGAAGGTCCAGCGTAGTGAGTGACGGGCGCACTGTAGGTCGCTTGGAACGGGTGGGCCAATTGATTGTTTATATGATCAGTGAATGGCTCCGCTACGCGGCCCCAAAATCTCAAGCCTACTGAGAAGGCAAGCTCAACCGCTGCCCAGCCATCAACAGCGACAATCGCGCCAGGCTGGTCCAGGGCGAGCCCTCGGCCTGGCCCTTGATCTGCGCATCGATGCGTTGGGCATCCTGCAGCAACTGCGCCCAGCGTTGCGCCGAGAGGCGTTGCAGGGCCTTGCTGACCAGGGGCCGGCGCTTGTCCCACACCGGTGGCCGGGCCTGGCTGAACGCCTTGTCCAGCGGCACGCCCTGGCTGAATTGCTGGGCAATACCCGCCAGCAAGCGCAACTCACGAGCCAGCGCCCAGAGAATCACCGGCGGCTCTACACCCTCGCCGCGCAACCCCTCGAGCATACGCAGCGCATGCGCCGCCTCACCCTTGAGGATCGCATCGACCAGGCCAAACACATCAAACCTGGCACTGTCGGCCACCGCCGCCTGCACGGTTTCCACCGTGATCTGGTTGCCGTCGGCCAGCAGCTTGAGCTTTTCGATCTCTTGCGCGGCGGCCAACAGGTTGCCTTCGACCCGAGCGGCGATCAGGTCCACCGCATCGCGCTGCGCCGACAAGCCTGCCTGGGACAAGCGCTGGTTGATCCATTGCGGCAACTGCTGGGCGTCCACCGGCCAGATCTGGATGAACTGGCAGTGCGCACCTTCGACCAGCGCCTTGCCCCACTTGGTCTTCTGCGCGCTGCCATCGAGCTTGGGCAGGCTGATCAGCAGCAGGGTGTCTTCAGCAGGGTTGGCGCAGTACTCCATCAAGGCCGCCGCGCCTTTGTCGCCGGGCTTGCCCGAAGGCAGGCGCAGTTCCAGCAGGCGGCGCTGGGCAAACAGTGACAGGCTGGCACCCGCCAGGAGCAGGCTGCCCCAGTCGAAGTTGGCGTCGGCACTGAACACCTGGCGTTCGTCGAAGCCTTGCTGGCGAGCAGCCGAGCGAATGGCATCGGCGGCTTCCTGGCACAGCAGCGGATCGTCGCCGCTGACCACGTAGACCGGGGCCAAGGCACCTTGCAGGTGTTTGTTGAGTTGGGCGGGGGCGAGCTTCATGAGCACAAGGCGGGGCACCCGGGGGTGCCCCGTACGGGCTTAAGTGCCCGGGATTTCCAGAGGGGACTGTTGCGGTGTTTCATCGCGATAGCGCTGGGCGGCAGCGGCGGCTTCGGCTTCAGCCTTGGCGCGCTCGTCGGCCTCCTGCTGCAACTGGTCAAGCTGGGCGGGGGTCAGCATCTGCAGGCGCACGACCATGCCTTGCACCAGGTCGCGACGCAGTTCTTCGCGAGTCTGGATGCCTTCCTGGTCGGAGCCGGTGATGTTGTCGCCATCATGCACGTAGATCTTGCGCACTTCCAGCTTGTCGCTGAGCAGCGGCACGTTGTTCAGGCCAAGAATGCTGTAGTCGAGCACGGTGGTCAGCTCGTACTCGGCCGAACGGTTGCCGCCGCTGTAGGTGGCGGCGCGCTGAGTTTCTTTCTCATCGGTCAGCACCAGGCGGTAAGGAGCGCCGGTGTGCACGTCGACGCCGCTACGCTGCAGCACCTGGCGCAGTTGAGTGACGGTTTCGCCGTAGGCGTTGCGGGCACTGACGTCCAGCTCTTTGATCGCCAGTTCGCTGGTGCCAGTGCCGCGCAGCTGGAAACCACAGGCGCTGAGCATGACAGCCAGGCCCATTACCAGCAGATTGCGTTTGATCATGTTGAAGCTCCCTTGTGGGCCTGTTCCGCCCGCCCGCAGTGGCTGCGGGCGGGCGTTGCCATCAGTTGGCGACGATGTTGACCAGCTTGCCCGGAACCACGATGACCTTGCGGATTGTCAGGCCGTCGGTGAAGCGCAGGACGTTTTCGTTGTTGCGGGCGGCTGCCTCGACTTCCTCGCGGCTGGCGGCGGCAGGCATTTCAACCTGACCACGCAGCTTGCCGTTGACCTGGACCACCAGGGTCACGGTGTCTTGTACCAGGGCGGCTTCGTCGACGCTCGGCCAGGCGGCATCGATCACCGACTGGCTGTGACCCAGCGCTTTCCACAGCTCGTGGCTGATGTGCGGGGTGATCGGCGCCAGCAGCAGGGTGACCGCTTCCAGACCTTCCTGGAGCAGGGCACGGTCCTGCGCGGTGGCTTGTGGAGCCTTCTCCAGCACGTTCATCACGGTCATCACCTGGGCGATGGCGGTGTTGAACTTGTGGTATTGGCCGACATCGGTGCTGGCCTGCTTGATGGCTGCGTGGATCGAGCGGCGAATGACTTTTTGCGCGTCATCCAGGGCGGCGATGTCGAGCTGGCCCGGCAGGCCTTGGCTGACGTGTGCCTGGGCCAAGCGCCAAACGCGACGCAGGAAGCGGCTGGCACCTTCGACGCCGGAGTCGGACCACTCCAGGCTCATGTCGGGCGGCGAGGCGAACATCATGAACAGACGGCAGGTGTCGGCGCCGTAGGCATCGATCATCGACTGCGGGTCGACGCCGTTGTTCTTCGACTTGGACATCTTCTCGGTGCCGCCGATTTCTACCGGCAGGCCGTCGGTCTTCAGACGCGCGCCAATGATCTTGGCCTTGGCATCACGCTCGATTTCCACGTCGGCCGGGTTGAACCAGTCCTTGCCGCCGTTGCTGGCAACGCGGTAGTAGGTCTCGGCGACCACCATGCCCTGGGTCAGCAGGTTCTTGAACGGCTCGTTCGAGGTGACCAGGCCTTCGTCGCGCATCAGCTTGTGGAAGAAACGCGCGTACAGCAGGTGCAGGATGGCGTGTTCGATACCGCCGATGTACTGATCGACCGGCAGCCAGTGGTTGGCCGCTTTCGGATCGACCAGGCCCTGGTCGTAGTTCGGCGAGGCGTAGCGGGCGAAGTACCAGGACGACTCGACGAAGGTGTCCATGGTGTCGGTTTCGCGCTTGGCCGCAGTGCCGCATTTCGGGCAGCTGCACTCGTAGAACTCAGGCATGCGCGCCAGCGGCGAACCGGCGCCGTCCGGTACCACGTTCTCCGGCAGGGTCACCGGCAGTTGATCTTCCGGCACCGGTACGTCGCCGCAGGACGGGCAGTGGATGATCGGGATCGGGCAGCCCCAGTAGCGCTGGCGGCTGATACCCCAGTCGCGCAGACGGAACTGAGTGCGCGATTTGCCCAGCTCCTTGCGGATCAGCGCGGCTTCGATGGCGTCGAAGGCGCCCTGGAAGTCCAGGCCGTCGAACTCGCCGGAGTTGATCAGCTGGCCATGCTCGCCGTAGGCGGCTTGCCATTCGCTGGACACTTCGTCACCGGCGCTGGTACGGATCACAGCCTTGACCGGCAGGTTGTACTTGTGGGCGAACTCGAAATCACGCTCATCGTGGGCAGGTACGGCCATGACCGCGCCGTCGCCGTAGTGCATCAGCACGTAGTTGGCGACCCACACTGGCAACTTCTCGCCAGTCAGCGGGTGCTCGACGAACAGGGAAGTGGGCATGCCCTTCTTCTCCTGGGTGGCCATGTCGGCCTCGGCGACACTGCCGCTCTTGCATTCGTCGATGAACGCCTGCAACGCCGGGTTGCCCTGGGCGGCCTGGGTGGCCAGCGGGTGCTCGGCGGCGACTGCGACGTAGGTGGCGCCCATCAGGGTGTCAGGACGTGTAGTGAAGACCTTCAGCGTGCCCTCATGACCGATGCTGGCCTGGTCATAGGGGAACTGCACTTCCATGCCGCGCGACTTGCCGATCCAGTTGCGCTGCATGGTCTTGACCTGCTCAGGCCAGCCCGGCAGCTCGTCGAGGCTTTCCAGCAGCTCGTCGGCGTAGTCGGTGATACGGAAGTAGTACATCGGGATTTCGCGCTTTTCGATCAGCGCGCCGGAACGCCAGCCGCGGCCGTCGATGACCTGTTCGTTGGCCAGTACGGTCTGATCGGCAGGGTCCCAGTTGACGGTGCCGTTCTTGCGGTAGATGACGCCTTTTTCAAACAGGCGGGTGAACAGCCACTGCTCCCAACGGTAGTAGTCAGGCTTGCAGGTGGTGACTTCACGCGACCAGTCGATGGCCAGGCCCAGGCTCTTGAGCTGGGTCTTCATGTAGTCGATGTTTTCGTAGGTCCACTTGGCCGGGGCGACGTTGTTTTTCATCGCCGCGTTTTCCGCAGGCATACCGAAGGCGTCCCAGCCCATTGGCTGCAGGACGTTTTTGCCGAGCATGCGCTGGTAACGGGCGATCACGTCGCCAATGGTGTAGTTGCGCACGTGGCCCATGTGTAGCTTGCCGCTCGGGTACGGGAACATCGATAGGCAATAGTAGGTGTCTTTGCCTGGCTGTTCGGTAACAGCGAACGATTGTTGCTCGTCCCAGGATTTCTGGGCGGCGGCTTCTACTTCACGGGGCGTGTATTGTTCGTGCATGGCTACTTTTGGCTGAGAGAGAAGAGACCTTGTTCCCGGCAGCGGAACCTCGCTGCGTCCGGCACTCCGGTGTCGGTAAGAGTGAACGCCGTAGCATACATGAGCGCTGCGCGTCGTGGGAAACCCTATTGCGCCGAGCGGCCTTGCGGGCCGTTTGTCGCTGCAAGCGGCTGCTTTTTGCAGTGACGCTAAGCTCAGGTGTGGGGGGAGATATCTTTATCTTCAATGAGGTGAACGGATGGGAGAATCGCAGCTACCCGCAAGCAAACCGGAGCTTTACGAACGCTTGATCGACCGTTTGGGACTGGCGCTGGAAGTGGCCAGGACCTCGGTGAGATTACGCGACGAAATGCCAGCAGAACTGGAGTTGCGCGGCCTCAGCCATGCAGAGTTCGAAGTGATCAAGGCCTACCTGGAATCCCTCCCGGAAAGCCGTTTTGCCAGTGCCGCTGCCCACCAGCAGCCGGAGCCGTCGTCAGCAAAGATCGTCTGGCTCAAGGACAAGAAACGCCCCGCCACCACGGCGAGATCCAGGACGCTGCCATTCCGATAGTCGTTCAGGATTCCAGGCGCAGAGGGTCACGCGCCGGTTCTTTTTCCAACACATACCACATGATCGGCGCCGGATGCGTACTTGTTGCCCGGCGCCGATCCTCTTAGGCTGCACGCCTTCACAGGAGGTGTGCGCCGTGCCGATTCGTTACTTCATCAAACAATGGTTGTTGCCCCCGGGGTTACTGTTCCTGTTGCTGCTGGCTGCCTGGTGGCTGCGCAAGCGGCGGCCGCGCCTGGCGTTGGCCTGTTTCGTTCTGGGCCTGGGCGGTTTGTGGTCGATGAGCTTGCCGTGGGTGGTGGAGCACGCTGCGCGGCAGTTGGAAACCGAACAGGCGTTGAGCCTTGAGCAGTGGTCCGGGCTGGCCGCACGCGCCGATGCGATCGTGGTGCTCGGGGCGGGGCGTGAGCGCGGTGATCCGGCTTGGGGGGGGCAGGACCAGCCCACCGGCACCGCGTTGGAACGCATGCGCTATGCCGCGCAATTGGCCAAGGCTTCGGGCCTACCGGTGCTGATCAGTGGCGGGCTGCATTATGGTACGCCGCCGAGTGAGGCGCAGTTGATGGCCGATCGGCTGCGCGATGACTTTGGCGTGCAGGTCAAGTGGAAGGAAGAGGGCAGCCGCACTACCTGGGAAAACGCCCAGATGAGCGCGCAAGTGTTGCAGCCGCTGGGTATTCGCCGGGTGGTGGTGGTGACTCAGGCCTGGCACATGCAGCGTTCGCGTTGGAGCTTCGAGCGGGCGGGGTTTGAGGTGGTGGCGGCGCCGGTGGGGTTCCTGGGCCAGGATCATGCGCGGCCGTTTGCCGGGCTGCTGCCTGATAGCCGGGCGGTTTGGCAGAGCGGGCAGTTGCTCAATGAGGCGGTGGGGTTGGTTGGGTATCGATTGTTCTACTGAGCGTAGGCGGTGGCGAAGCTATCGCGGGGCAAGCCCGCTCCCACGCCGCTGTAAGGACGATTGGCGTGGGAGTGGGCTTGCTGCCTGATAGCCGGGCGGTTTGGCAGAGCGGGCAGTTGCTCAATGAGGCGGTGGGGTTGGTTGGGTATCGATTGTTCTACTGAGCGTAGGCGGTGGCGAAGCTATCGCGGGGCAAGCCCGCTCCCACGCCGCTGTAAGGACGATTGGCGTGGGTGTGGGCTTGCTGCCTGATAGCCGGGCGGTTTGGCAGAGCGGGCAGTTGCTCAATGAGGCGGTGGGGTTGGTTGGGTATCGATTGTTCTACTGAGCGTAGGCGGTGGCGAAGCTATCGCGGGGCAAGCCCGCTCCCACGCCGCTGTAAGGACGATTGGCGTGGGAGTGGGCTTGCTGCCTGATAGCCGGGCGGTTTGGCAGAGCGGGCAGTTGCTCAATGAGGCGGTGGGGTTGGTTGGGTATCGATTGTTCTACTGAGCGTAGGCGGTGGCGAAGCTATCGCGGGGCAAGCCCGCTCC
>NZ_JBCPSP010000041.1:0-51116 GCF_051129895.1 Pseudomonas sp. Je.1.5.c | reverse complement strand
CACGCGTGGGAGCGGGCTTGCCCCGCGATGCTTTTGGCTGCTTAACAAAACATAACGTCCCACTCGTTGTGTTCCTCAAGAAATCCCCGATAGGATGGCCCAAAGCTATTGCAGGGCTCTGGCACAGGGTTTTCGCAGTGCCTGCAATGAATTGACCCACTTACAAGAACACAACAGGGGACGGTCATGAGGGAGCGGGGAATGGCGCAAGCCAGGCGTGGTGCCTGGCCGCTGGCGACCGGCGCGATGCTGGTGCTGGCACTGGGGATGTGGACAGGCAGCGTTGAAGCTGCTGCTGCCGACGAGTATTCGACCGAATCTGCCAAGGCTAGCGATAGCCTGCTGATCGACGCTGCCCATGCCGGCAAGCGTCTGGTGGTGGTCGGTGATCGCGGCCATATCCTGTTCTCCGACGACCAGGGCAAGACCTGGACCCAGGCCCGGGTGCCCACCCGGCAACTGCTCACCGCAGTGTTCTTCCTCGACGACAAGCGCGGCTGGGCGGTCGGCCACGACGCGCAGATCCTTGCCAGCACCGATGGCGGCGCCACCTGGAGCAAGCAGTTCGAAGACCTTTCCCGCGAAGCGCCGTTGCTCGACGTCAAATTCCTCGACGCCCAGCATGGCTTTGCCGTGGGCGCTTATGGTGCGCTGCTGGAAACCACCGATGGCGGCCAGCATTGGCAGGACGTCGCCAAGCGCCTGGACAACCCTGATCAGCTGCACCTCAATGGCATTGCCGCAATCAAGGACGCCGGCCTGTTCATCGTCGGTGAGCAGGGCAGCATGTTCCGCTCCAGCGATAACGGCCAGAGCTGGACCACCGTGCAAGGCCCCTACGAGGGCTCGCTGTTCGGCGTGATCGGCACCGCCCAGGCGCAGACCCTGTTGGCCTATGGTTTGCGCGGCAACCTGTACCGCTCGACTGATTTTGGTGACAGCTGGCAACAGATCGATCTCAAGGCCGCGCGTGGCCCGCTCGAATTCGGCCTGGCAAGCGCTACGCTTCTCGATGACGGCAGCCTGGTGCTGGTCGGCAATGGCGGCAGCGTGCTGCGCAGCCATGACGACGGCCAGAGTTTCACGGTCTACAACCGCGCTGATCGGATTGCCCTGGCTGGGGTCAGTGGCCTGGCCGATGGCGGCCTGCTGCTGGTCGGCCAAGGCGGGCTGTACCTGGCCAACGGCGAAGGTGCCGAAGAGGTGCGGCCATGACTCGCCAGGAGAGCTTTGACATGCACCAGCACCATCAGGACAAGGCCACGCTGCTCGAACGGCTGATCTTCAACAACCGCCCGGTAGTGATCGGCCTGTGCTTGTTGGTGAGCATCTTCCTGTTCTGGCAGGCCACGCAGATCCGGCCATCGACCAGCTTCGAGAAGATGATCCCGCTCGAGCACCCGTTCATCGAACAGATGCTCGAGCACCGCAACGACCTGGCCAACCTCGGCAACACCGTGCGCATCTCGGTCGAAGCGGTCAATGGCGATATCTTCGACAAGGACTACATGGAGACCCTGCGTCAGATCCATGACGAGGTGTTCTACATCCCCGGCGTCGATCGGGCCGGGCTCAAGTCGCTGTGGAGCCCCAGCGTGCGCTGGACCGAGGTCACCGAGGAAGGCTTTGCCGGCGGCGAGGTGATCCCCAATACCTACAACGGCTCGGCCGACAGCCTCGACCAGTTGCGCGACAACGTGCTCAAGTCTGGCCAGGTCGGGCGCCTAGTGGCCAACAACTTCAAGTCGAGCATCGTCGATGTACCGCTCTTGGAGAGCTACCCCGACCCGCAGGATCAGGGTAAGCAGATCAAGCTCGACTACCAGCAGTTCTCCCATCAGCTGGAAGAGAAGATCCGTGACAAGTTCCAGGCGCAGAACCCCAATGTGAAGATTCACATCGTCGGCTTCGCCAAGAAGGTCGGCGACCTGATCGATGGCCTGGTGATGGTGGCGCTGTTCTTTGGCGTGGCGCTGGTGATTACCTGGATCCTGTTGTACTGGTTCACCTGGTGCATCCGCAGCACCATCGCCGTGCTCATCACCACCTTGGTGGCGGTGGTCTGGCAGCTTGGGCTGATGCATGCGGTGGGCTTTGGTCTTGACCCGTACTCGATGCTGGTGCCATTCCTGATCTTCGCTATCGGCATTTCCCACGGGGTGCAGAAGATCAACGGCATCGCCCTGCAATCGAGTGGCGCCGACAATGCCCTGACAGCTGCCCGGCGCACCTTCCGCCAGCTGTTCCTGCCGGGGATGATCGCCATCCTCGCCGACGCCGTGGGCTTCATCACGCTGTTGATCATCGACATCGGCGTGATTCGCGAGCTGGCCATCGGCGCTTCGATTGGCGTGGCGGTCATCGTCTTCACCAACCTGATCCTGCTGCCGGTCGCCATCTCCTATGTGGGCATCAGCAAGAAGGCGATCGAGCGCAGCAAGAAGGATGCGACCCGCGAGCATCCGTTCTGGCGCCTGCTGGCCAATTTCGCCAGCGCCAAGGTCGCGCCGATCTCCATCGCCCTGGCCTTGGTCGCCTTCGCCGGTGGTCTGTGGTACAGCCAGAACCTGAAGATCGGCGACCTGGACCAAGGCGCGCCTGAGCTGCGCCCGGACTCGCGCTACAACCAGGATAACCACTTCATCATCAGCAACTACTCGACCAGTTCCGATGTCCTGGTGATCATGGTCAAGACCCCGTCGGAAAGCTGCTCGATCCACTCGACCCTGGCGCCGATCGACGAGCTGATGTGGACCATGCAGAACACCCCGGGGGTGCAGTCGGCGATCTCCCTGGTGACGGTGTCCAAGCAGATGATCAAGGGCATGAACGAGGGCAACCTGAAATGGGAGACCTTGTCGCGTAACCCGGATGTGCTCAACAGCTCGATCGCCCGGGCCGATGGCCTGTACAACGCCGACTGCTCGCTGGCACCGGTGCTGGTGTTCCTCAACGACCACAAGGCCGAGACCCTGGAGCGGGTGACGGCGGTGGCCAAGACGTTTGCCGACAGCCATAACAAAGAAGGCCTGCAGTTCCTTCTGGCGGCGGGTAACGCAGGTATCGAGGCGGCCACCAACGAGGTGATCAAGTCGGCCGAGTTGACCATCCTGATCCTGGTCTACCTGTGCGTGGCGGTGATGTGCATGATCACCTTCCGCTCGTTTGCCGCGACCTTGTGTATCGTTCTGCCGCTGGTACTGACCTCGGTGCTGGGCAATGCGCTGATGGCCTTCATGGGCATTGGCGTGAAGGTCGCTACCCTGCCGGTAGTGGCGTTGGGGGTGGGGATTGGCGTGGACTACGGCATCTACATCTACAGCCGCCTGGAGAGCTTCCTGCGGGCTGGGTTGCCGTTGCAGGAAGCCTATTACCAGACCCTGCGCTCGACCGGTAAAGCGGTGCTGTTCACCGGTTTGTGCCTGGCGATTGGCGTGTGCACCTGGATCTTCTCGGCGATCAAGTTCCAGGCCGACATGGGCTTGATGCTGACCTTCATGCTGCTGTGGAACATGTTTGGTGCGCTGTGGCTGCTGCCGGCGCTGGCGCGGTTCTTGATCAAACCGCAGAAGTTGGCGGGCAAGGAGGGCGGCTCGATCTTCGCTCATTGATCGGTGTACGGGGGCCGCAAAGCGGCCCCACAGGTATACTGCGGGTCTTTGCTCCCCAGGTACCCCTTCGATGACCACCCTCGCCACCGCCCTCGAATCCAGCGACATGCTCCTGATCGACGGCCTGCACGCCTTCGACTTCACCTTCAATGCCAACGGTCTGCTGATCGAATGCATGGACGGCCGCGACCTCAAGCGCTGGACCTTCACCCCCGAACAAGTCGCCGCGGCAATCGGCGCGGGTGAACAGTGGCGCCTCAACGATGATCAGGGCGAGCATCAACTAGTCTGTATGAGTGCCGTGTACGGCTCGGACGATGACGATGAATACGACGATGATGAACCGGACCTGGAAGTGCCTGCTGGCCGCTAGTCTGATGAGCCTTGTTCTCCAGGCCCACGCCGTGACCCTGCTGGTGGGCAGCTACACCGACGGCGCCAGCAAGGGTATCTACCGCTACCATTTCGACACTGAGCGCGGCCAGATCGATACCCAGCCGCTGCAAGTGGTCAACAGCGTCAGCCCGTCGTGGCTGGTGCTCTCTGCTGACCAGCGCCTCTTGTTTGCGGTCAATGAAACGCCCAAGGGCCAGGTCAGCAGTTTTGCCCTCAGCAGCAAGGGCGAGATCAAACCGTTGAACCAGGTCGCCAGCCAAGGCGATGAGCCGACCCACGCCAGCCTCAGCCACGATCAGCGCTACTTGTTCGTCGCCAACTACGCGGTCGCCGCCGACCCGGGCGGCAGCCTGGTGGTGATCCCGGTGGCCAAGGACGGCAAGCTCAAGCCGATGGTACAGCAGGCGCGGCATGCGCCGAGCAAGGTCAACCCCGAGCGCCAGGCCGGCGCCCATGTGCATTCGCTGGTGCCTTCGCCTGAAGGCCGCCACCTGTATGCCAGCGATTTGGGCGCGGACAAGGTGTTCATCTACCGCTACGACGGCGCCAGCACCGAACAGCCGCTGAGCGCGGCGATTCCGGCCTCGGTCAGCCTGCCGCCAGGCAGCGGGCCGCGGCATTTGCTGTTCGATGCCAAGGGCCAGCACGCTTATCTCACCCTGGAGATGAGTGGCGAAGTGGTGGTGTTCGATGTTGAGGATGGCGCCCTGATCGAGCGCCAGCGCCTGCCCTTGAGCGAACGCCAAGACGCCGCTGCAAAAGCGTCGGGTGGCTTGCATCTGTCGGTCGATGGACGCTTCTTGTATGTCAGTAACCGCGGTACGGCGAATGAAATCGTGGTGTATGCGGTGGCCAAGGACAACGGCCAGCTAACCTTGCTGCAGCGCCGTTCGGTCGAGGGCGATCATCCGCGTGAGTTCGCCCTGGATCCCAGTGGCAACTACCTGCTGGTGGCCAACCAGAAGAGCAACCAGATCGTGGTCATGCGCCGCGACCCGCGTAGCGGCAAGCTCGGGGAGACGGTACAGAAGCTGGCCCAGGATGCGCCCTCGGACCTCAAGTTCATCGAGTGACTATCAACAGGGGCTATCAACAGCGACTATCAACCGGGGTGATAATTGCTACTGCTGCAATAAATTTCAGTGGCAGACCTTGGCGGCGTAAGTTTGACCCAAGGCCCACCCGGGCCATTGTCAAACCACCGATGTCGAGGTCAGCCCAGATGAACTTCAATCTCTTCCCGGTTATCGCCGCTTCCGCCATTTCCGCCTCGGTTGTGCTACCGACGCATGCCCATGCCGACACCAGCCGCAAGGCATCTGCCACCCACAGCTATACCGAGCAGTACCTGCGCCAGAGTGCCCATTTTCATGCGGCGTTGAGTGGCAAGAACGGCCTCTGATCCCGATGTCAGCACTGAACCTGTGGGAGCGGGCTTGCCCGCGAACAATACCCTGCGGTGTATGGCCAAGGCTTTGCCCTGGTTCGCGGGCAAGCCCGCTCCCACAGGTTCCGCTCTCAGGCTGATAGCTATTTAGCCATAACGGCCTTGAACAGCTCTGAAGCCAGCCACCCCTGCAACCAGCTCCGCACCCGCGGATAAGCCGCCTCGGCGAACCACTGCGGTTCGACCCCGGCAAACTGGCGCATAAGGGGTAGCAGGGCGGCATCGGCCAGGCTTGGATGCCCGGCAAGCAGATAAGGCCGGCCTTCGAGCAGGCCTTCAAGCTCCGCCAGCCAGGGCTCGGCCTGCTGGCGGTAATGCTCACGCGAATGCTCGGGGTAGCGCTCGGCATACTTGTACAGGTTGACCTGGGCCTTGAATACGCTGTCGTTGCGTGCGATCAGGGCCTCAGCGTGCTGCGCCGCAGCCGGGTCTGCTTGCAGCCGCCAGTCCTGCGGATCGTTCTGCGCCAGTGCCCAGCGCATGATATCCAGGCTTTCTTCCAGTACGCCGTCGGCAGTCGCCAGCACCGGCACCGTGCCCTTGGGCGACAGTGCCAGCAGTTCGGCCGGTTTGTTCTTCATTGCCACTTCACACACCTGCACGGCGCAGCCGGCATAGCGCAGGGCCAGGCGCGCACGCATGGCCCAGGGGCAGCGGCGGAACGAGTAGAGGATCATCCGCAGACTTCCACATCGCTCAAACCGTTGCCCTGACGGCGCACCTGGATCTGCACCGGAATCCGTTCGTGCATCTCCTGCACGTGCGAGATCACCGCGACCTTGCGGCCCTGGGCCTGCAAGCCATCGAGGGCGTCCATGGCCAGTTGCAGCGACTCAGGATCAAGGCTGCCAAAGCCTTCGTCGATGAACAGCGACTCGATGCGCAGGGTACTCGAAGCCATCGAGGCCAGGCCCAAGGCCAGGGCCAGCGAAACCAGGAAGGTCTCACCGCCAGACAACGAGTGCACCGAGCGCAGCTCATCGCCCATCTCGGTGTCCAGCACCAGCAGGCCAAGGGCACTGCCGCCGCGTTTGAGGCGGTAGCGCTTGGCCAACTGGCGCAGCTGGCTGTTGGCGTGGTGCAGCAGCAAGTCGAGGTTGTAGCCCTGGGCGATCTTGCGGAACACATCGCCAGAGGCCGAGCCGATCAGGGCATTCAAGCGCGCCCAGCGTTGCCACTGTTGATAGGCCTGCTCGATCTCTGCGGCCAGGGCCTGATGCGCTTGCTGGCGACGCTGGTCGTCGGCCTGTTGCGCGCGCAGTTCGGCGCACTGGTGTTCATGCACGGCCAGTTGTTGCTGCAGCTGGCTGAGGGTCTGCTCCAGCTCTTCAATGGGCATTTCGCTGATGGCGTGCTGGTTGTGCTGTTGCAGGCGCTGCTGGCGCTCTTGCAGCAGTACGCGGCCTTGTTCGATGGCTTTGTCGGCAGCTTGCACGCGTTGGCGTAGCTCGGCCACTGCGCCATCGTCGATAGCCAGCAGCCGGTCCAGGCCTTGGTCGTCCAGCTCCGGATGATCGGCGCGCCATTGGCTGATTTGCTGTTGCAGCGCCTGGTGCTCCTGCTCCAGGGCCTCGCGGCGCTGTTGATTGGCCTTGAGTTCAGCGGCCACTTGCAGGCTTTGCGTGTTGGCCTCCTGGAGCGCCTGGGCAGTGCTGGCTTCGCTGCTGCGCGCCTGTTCTACCTGCTGCTCCAGATGCTGCTGCCAGGCTTGGGCATTGGCGTGCTCGGCCAACAGTTCGGCCAGGGTCGCGCGCGCTTGTTGCTGTTGCTCGGCAAGGCTGGCCAGTTGCTGTTGCAGCTCGCCCAGGCGTTGCAGGCGCGCTTGCTGCTGGTCGCGCAGGCGTTCCAGTTGTTGCTGGCGCTGCTGCTGTTGTTGCTGTTCGTCCTGTTGCTGCTCCAGCTGGAGCATGCGCTGGGCCACCTGCTGATCCAGCGCCAGGAAGGCATGCGCAGGTTCGTCGCGCAGGGCCTGGAGAATGTCGGCGGGCAATACCCCGGCAAAATCAGCCAATGCCTGCTCCAGGCGCTCCTGGTCGGCGTCGAGTGCCTGGTGCTGCTGGTCGAGGCGCCTCTGGGCCTGCTGTTGCGCTTCGTTGGCGGCCTGTAATTGCTGGGTGAGGCGGGCAGCGTCCTTTTGCAGGGTCAGCAGCGCGCTCTGGCGTTGTTCGTCGCGGCTGATCTCGCCGTCCAGACGGCGCAATTGGCCCTCCAGCCAGCTGCTGCGGGTGCTGTCGTCCTGAGCGCTGAGCGACGGCCACAGGGCATGCGCCTGCAACTGCTGCTGCAGCGGTTGCAACTGCTCGGCCAATTGCCCCTGCTGGTGCTGGTACTCCTTGACCTGGCCATTGACCATACCGACCTGGGTGCGCAGGTCGATCAGGCGGGCATTGAGGCTTTCCACCTGAGCCAAGGCAGCGGCTTCTTCGGCCTGGTCATGTCGGCCAAGGCTATTGAGCAGCGCCTCGGGCTGATGGAACGGGTGCTCGGCGCTGCCGCAGACCGGGCATGGCTCGCCATCGCGCAACTGGGCGCGCAGTTCTTCGACGCTGGTATTGCGTGCCAGGCGCTGGCGTTCGAGCAACTGGCGGGTCAGCGTCAGGGCTTGCTCGGCGGTTTCCAGCTCGGCCTTGGCCGACTGGCCTTCGGTGATCAATTGCTGGCGTTGGTGCAGGCCCTGTTGCTGACGTTCGCGCAGCGACTGGATGTTCTGTTGCAGCTCTTGCTCACGGGCGTACAGGCGTGACAGTTCTTCCACGGCGCGCTGCTGCTTGCGGTTTTCCTGCAGCATGGTACCGAGCAGGTCGAGCTGTTCGGCCAGCGCCTGCGGCTCGGCGCCAGCTTCACGGAACAACACCTCGAAGGCGTCGCGCTGTTCCTGCAACTGGGCATTGGCCTGGCTGGCCTGGGCTTGCAGGCCGGGCAGTTCAGCGCGGCCCTGGCTCAGGCGATTGCCGATTTGCAGCAGCTGCTGCAGTTGCCCGCGATAAGCCTGCCAAGCGCTGGCCAATGCGGCCAGCGGGGCGCTGTCGGCCAGGGCGGCATCGATTGCGGCCAGTTGCTGCTGGCTGCGTTGTTGCTGCTCGTCGAGCTGCTGCAACTGCTGCTGAGCGTCACTGACGGCCTGCTCGGCGTCTCGGGCGGAGTCGCCGAGCTTGGCCGACTCACTGTCCAGACGCGCCAGGTTGTCCTGGGCGGCGAAGGCCTGGCGCAGGTGCGGGGCGCTGTCGCTTTGCACGGTCTGGGCCTGGCTCAGCGCCTGGCGTGCCGCTTGCAGGGCGTGTTGCAGCTCCAGGGCGCGTGCTTGCAGGCTCTGTTGCTGGTCTTGCTGCGCCGCAAGCGCAGCAGCCAGCGGCGTGAGCTGGCTGGCCAAGGCTTGCTGGCGATGGAACGGGTGGCGCTGCGGCGCCAGGCGTTCCAGGTGCTGCAGATCCAGGCGCGGTCCGGCCAGTTGTTGCCAGTCGTGCTCAGCGCTTTGCAAGGCTTGGCTGGCAGCGCTGTGCTGGGCTTGCAGTTGGTGCTGTTCATTGAGCCAGGCGCGTTGCTGTTCCAGTTGGCGCTCGCGCGCCTGCTCGGCCTTGAGCGCTTGTTGCGCCTGCTCCAAGCGCTGATCGAGCTCGGCGCGAGCCTCCACGGCCATCGGCAGCAGGTGGCTGGCGCGGTCCTTGAGGGCGTTGTGGGCTTCGCCCGCTTCTCGCGATTTACTGAATGCACGCTGACCGAGGCGGGTATAGATCGCAGTGTTGGTGAGCTTTTCCAGCAGTTCGCTGCGCTCTTTGTCGTCGGCCTTGAGGAAGGCGCTGAACTCGCTCTGGGCCAGCATCACCGCGCGGGTGAACTGCTCGAAGTTCAGGCCAAGGCGCGCTTCGACCAATTGCTTGTATTCGTTCTTGCCGCTGCCCAGCAGCTGCTCGCTGTCCAGGTCGTAGAGGCTCTGGCGGCTGTGCTGCAGCTTGCCGTTGGCCTTGTCGCGGGCGCGGTTGGCCTCCCAGCGGGCGCGGTAGCGGTGGCCGTCGATACCCACGAAGTCGACCTCGGCAAAACCGCTGCCGGTGCCCCGGCGCAACAGGTTGCGCGGATCGTAGGTGGGGATGTCGCCGTCGGCATCGGGCACCTTGGCCTCGCGGCCGATCGCATTGAGGCGCGGCACGGTGCCGAACAAGGCCAGGCACAGGGCATCGAGCAGGGTACTCTTGCCCGCGCCGGTCGGGCCGGTAATGGCGAACAGACCAGCGCTGGCCAAGGGCTCGGCGGTAAAGTCGATGTCGATCGGGCCGGCCAGCGAGGCGAGGTTCTTCAGGCGAATGGCAAGGATCTTCATGGCTGCTCCTGCTCCAGCTGGACATCCTGCAGGAGCAGGGCGAAATCGCTCAGGGCCTGCTCGTCGACGGGATTGCCGTAGGCTTGCTCCCAGGCCCGGCTGAACAAGTCCTGCGGGGTCATCTGGCTCAGCTCGACGAACTCCAGCTCGTCCTCCTCCAGTGTCCCGCGCCCGGCATATTCGGCACTGATGCGCACCAGGCGCACGGCCTTGCCTTGCAGCGCCGTTTCAATCTGCTGGCGCAGGTCTGGCTGTGGCTCGTCCAGGCGCACCCGCACTTCCAGCCAGGGCTGGCGATTGGGGTCTTCGAGCAGGTCGATCACCGGCAGCTCGGCGAGCAGTTCGAGCAGCTCGGCCAGCGGCGCCGGGCCCATGCGTTGCAGGGCTACAGCGCGGGGCACCGGCCGCGGTTCGACGCTGACCAGCTCGGCACCTTCGAGCTCGACTTCCAGCACCTGGTGGGGGTAGTTGATTTCCGCGAACGACAGCGGGATCGGCGAGCCGCTGTAGCGGATGCGTTCTTCGCGATTGACCTTCTGCGGCTTGTGCAAGTGGCCCAGGGCGACGTAGCTGATGGCCTTGTCGAACAGCTTGGCCGGCAGCGCCTCGGCGTTGCCGATGATCAGGCTACGTTCGGAGTCTTCGGAGATCGAGCCGCCTGCCATATGCGCGTGGCTGATGGCGATCAGCGCCTGGTCTTTCTTGCGTTTGGCCTGGCCGGCAGCGATCAGTTGCTGGTGCACCTGGGTGATGCCTTGCAGGTAGTCATCGCCCAACTGCGGGCCGGTGACTTCGGCAGGGCGCAGGAACGGCAGGGCCAGGCACCAGGCGCTGACCTTGCCACGGGCGTTGGTCAGGGGGATCAGCAGGCGTTCGGCGTCCAGCTGGCCTTCGTCGAGCCAGTGCACCCGGCCCAGGGCGTGGGTGCGCAACCGGCGCATCAGCGCGGCAGGCAGCTCGATGCGCGAGCCGGAGTCGTGGTTGCCGGCGATCATCACGATGTCCAGCTTGGGCTGTTGCTCGTGGGCCTGGACGATGAATTCGTAGAGGCGTTCCTGGGCTTTGACCGGCGGGTTGACCGTGTCGAAGATATCGCCAGCGATCAGCAGCGCGTCGGGCTGGCGCAGTTTCAGCTGGCCGAGCAGCCAGTGCAGGAAACAGGCGTGTTCGAAGTCGCGTTCCTGGCCATGCAGGCTTTGGCCCAGGTGCCAGTCGGAGGTGTGAAACAGACGCATGGGTGACCTGTAGGTGTTGAGTCGGGGTTGCTTGCGATGGAATTTTTGCGGGTGGGTATGGTAACCCAAGTTGCGATCAGCAATGTGCGGTGGATGTGCGGGCCTCATCGTGGTACGAGGCCCGAACCCACGCCAGCGAAACGCTACTTGGGATAAAGCGGCGGCAAGCTGCCGCTATCCCCAGTCGGCGCGAGCAATTGCTCGGCTGGCGGGATGGCCCCAATCGCCCGCCACAGCTCATCGCCATGCCAATACTGGCCGCTCTCGCTATACAACGCGCCATTCAATCCATCCAGCGCATCCGACAACGGCACAAAGCGCGCCGCCATTTCGGCCAGGGTTTCGGGCTGCTGGCGTGCCCAGGCATCCAGCGCCTGTCGGGTAGCCTGCGGATCATTGGCCTGACAGGCGCGCTTGAGGTCATCGAGCAAGGTACGCGGGCTCGGGCCAGCCTGCGCCGCGCGCAACACCGCTGGCTGCGAGCGTGCGCGCCACCACAAGGCAAAGCCGAGCAGCGTGGTCAATGCCAACACCAGGGTCGCCAGTTGCCAAGGCCACAGCAGGGTGCTGGCAGAGCTGCTATCACCCACCGGGGTTTCGGCACTCAAGGCAGGGTTGTCCTGCACGTTGAGGCTGCGCGCCGGCAGGCTGCTGTGTTCCAGGTGATCCTCGCGGGTGTTCCACCAGGTCACGTCGACGGTCGGCAAGGTCAGCTCGCCGCTGTGGGTCGGTACCAGCGCTTCACGTTCTTCACGGTTGGCGGTCATGCCGCGCTCGTTGATCTCGTTACGCAGCAGTGGCTGGTCAGGGTAGCGGCGCAGGCCAAGGATTTCGGTGGCCGGTAGTGGCGGCAACTGAGTGCTGGACAGGCCATCGGCGCGCAGGGTGACGCTGCGGGTCATTGAATCGCCGATCTGCACCGTTTGGGTGCTGGGGTCGGGGTTCCAGCGTTCTTCCAGGGTCAAGCTGCGTGCTGGCAGCCACGGGGTGTCGGCAGGATAGTTGGCCGGGATCGGCCGCACGCTAAGACGCAGCGGCAGCGAGCTGACTTGTATCTGGCGACCGGCGCGCTGCTCGGCGCTGTCGGCGGCGGTGGCGGTGAAGGTCAGCGAGGGGATATCGAGGCTGCCGCTGTGCTGCGGATAAACCGCATAGCGGGTTTCGATGACGCCGTGGCGCACGCCGTCGATGTCTTTTTCATAAGTGCGCGACTCGCCCAGCGGCTCGACCTTGGCGTTGTCCAACTGCAGTGGGGTGAGGCTGCTGTCGTCGTACAGCGACACCGAATGGTAAATGCGCAGGGTCAGCACGGCCTGGGCCTGAACGTAGACCTCAGTGCTGTCCAGGGTCGCTTCGATGAACACCTTGGCGGCGCTGTCCGGGCGGCTGGCATCGGCTTGGAGTACTTGCAGGTCGATGGGCAGGCTATGCGACTGGCCCAGTTGCAACGCGGGGATGCTCAAGCTGCCGCTGCGCCGCGGCAGCAGGGTGATGATCCAGCGGGTGCTGGCGCGGGTTTCGCCATCGAGGGTGTGCAGGCTGTTCAGCTGACGGGTGCCGCGCACTTCGAAGTCGGCATCCAGGGCACGCAGGTCGGGTTTGCCGAACTGGGTGACATCCTGGCTTTCGAGGATCAGCTCCAGGGTTTCCCCGGCTTGCAGGCGGCTGCGATCGACGCTGGCTTGCAGGGTCGGCTGGGCGTGGACCTGGACGATCCATAGCAGGGTGAGGAGCAAGACGCCGAAGCGACTCATCGTGGGTTTTCCTGATGCAATTGCTGTTCATACCAGAATTTGCGCCGCAACAGCTGCGCTGGATTGTCCGGAATCTCTCGTAGCCACTGCTCCAACGCCTGGCGTTGTTCGGCATCCAGGCTGGTGGCAGCCGGGCGTTGCGGCGGCTGGGTAAGGCTGTCGTCATCGCCGGCCTGATTGCCTGGCGGCGGCGGGCCGTTGCTGCTGTCGCCTTGCTCCTGGCCGGGCGCTTGCTCCTCGTTGCCGGGGGTGGCTTGCGCCTGATTGGCCGCCGAGCTGCTGTTACCGTCGGTTTCGCTGCCTGGGGTGCCTTGGGCATCGCTGCTGGCTTGTTGCTGTTCGGCCTTGGCTTGACGCTGCAGCAACAGTTGCTGGACCAGGGCCTGGTTGTCCAGTGCCGCTTGCAGTTCCGGTTGGCGCTCAAGGGCCTGCTCGTAGGCGTCCAGGGCTGCCTCCAGCTGATCGGCACGGGCCAGGGCATTGCCTCGATTGTAGTGGGCGGCGGCCGTGCTGCCTTGGGCAAATGCCTTGGCCGCACCTTCATAGTCACCGGCCTGGTACAGGGCTATGCCACGCCATTGCGGATCGTCGAAGTGGCGTGCGGCCTCGGCCGGGCGTTGTTGCTCCAGCAGGCGCTGGCCTTGCTGGTCAGGGCGCAGCCACAGGTCGTTGAATTCGAACGCCTGGCTCGGTTGCGGCAGCGCCAGCAGCAATGGCAGGCAAAACAGCCAGCCGCGCCGTCCGGCACAGGCAGCCAGCAACAAAAGCGGCAGCAGTAGCCAGTAGCCCTGGTCGGCCCAGCTGTCCAATTGCACGGTCTGGCCATCGTTGCGCAAGCCGCGCGGATTATCGAACAGGCCCAGGCCGCGCAGGTCCAGGTCGTCGATGCGAGCGTGGCGATAGCGCCCGCCAGTGCCGTTGATGAAGGCTTTGAGGCTGGCGCTGTCCAAACGGGGGAGGAGGATGCCGCCTTGCTCATCCTTGAGGTATTCGCCATTGACCTGGCGCACCGGCGCGCCCTCGCTGCTGCCGATGCCGAGCATCAGCAGGCTAGGGCCCTGGCGGCCTAGCGCCTGCTTGATGCCGTCGCGCTCCTGATCGCTCAAGGCCGAGCCGATCAGCAATAGGCGGCCTTGGCCCAGGCCACTTTGGGCCAGTAATGCCAGACCTTTGTGCACTGCAAGGTCCGCGCGCTGGCCCGGCTGGGGCATGATCGACGGGTCGATCGCTTCCAGCAGGTTGCGCGTGGTACCGAGGTCGTCGGACAGCGGCACCAGGGTGTGGGCGCTACCGGCATAGACGATCAACGCGGTCTGGCTGTCGCGGCGGTGTTCGAGCAGGTCGAGCACCTTGCGCCGAGCCTGCTCCAGGCGATTGGGCGGGCTGTCTTCGGCGAGCATCTGCGGGGTTAGCTCAAGCATGATCACCAGTGGGTCGGCGGGGCGTTGGCGGGATTCTTCCACCCGCTGCCAACTGGTGCCAAGTAAGGCCAGGACGATCAGTAACCAGGCCAGGCCCAAGGCGATCCACGGCAACTTGCTGTTGCTGCCACTGCCGCCGCCAAGCAGTACCGCATGAAATTGTGGCGGCAGGATCATCTGCCAGCGCCCGGCGCGCTTGCGCCGGTGCCAGAGCTTGAACAGCAGCCAGGCGAGCAGCGGCACGACCAGCAGCCAGAGCGGGCGCAACCATTGTGGCCAGAGATCGATCATCGCCGCCTCCTAAGCCGTAGGCGTTTCAAGCGCTCGCGCCATTGCGGGTGCGGTTGCAAGAAGCTGGGGCGACGCAGGACCCGCTGCAACAGGTTATCCGGCCATTGCACGGCGACTACCAGCAACACACTCAGCAGCAGCGCCAGGGCCAGCGGCCAGGCATACAGCTCCTTGGCAGTGCGCGCCTGGGTCGGTTGCTGGGCCACCGGCTCCAACTGATCGAGGGTGTCGCCGATCGCATCCAGCTCGGCGCCGTCATGGGCGCGGAAATAGCTGCCCTGGGTCAGTTCGGCGATTTCCCGCAGCGAGGCTTCATCCAGGTCCAGGCTCGGGTTCAGCCCCAGCAGGCCAGGAGTGCCGCTGGCCTCGGGGTTGGCGCCGATGCCGATGGTATAGATGCGCACGCCTTCCTGGGCGGCCAGGCGGGCAGCGGTCAGCGGATGGATCTGCCCGCCGTTGTTGGCGCCGTCAGTGATCAGCACCAGTACTCGGCTCTGTGCCGGGCGTTGGCGCAGGCGCTTGACGGCCAGGCCAATGGCATCGCCAATCGCCGTGTTCTTGCCGGCGATGCCGATCTGCGCTTCGTCGAGGAAGGTGCGTACGGTGCGCCGGTCGAAGGTCAGTGGCGCTTGCAGGTAAGCCTCGCTGCCGAACAGGATCAGGCCCACCCGGTCGCCCTCGCGGTCCTGGAGGAAATCGCCGAGCAGCGCCTTGACCAGGTCCAAACGGCTGATTTCCTCATCCTTCCACAGCATGTCGGGGAAATCCATCGACCCGGAGACATCCACGGCCACCAGCAGATCACGCCCGCTGGCCGCCACCGGCACCGGCTCGCCGAGCCATTGCGGGCGGGCGGCGGCGATCAGCAGCAGCAGCCAGATCAGGACGTAGGGTGCCTGCTGGCGCCAGGTCGGCAGGTTCAGTCGCGCGCGCCGGCCGGCCAGGCCTTCGAGCTCATTGAGAAAGCCAACCTTGAGCACCGGCTCACCGCTGTCGGCGGCCGGCAGCAGCAAGCGCGCCAGCCACGGCAGCGGCAGCAGCAGGAAGATCCACGGCCAGGCCAGCTCAAACATGCTTGCGGATCCAGGTTTCGACCGCCTGGCTGAGCCCGGCGATCGCTTTGTCGTCGAGCTTGCACTCGGGTTTGTAGGTGCCTTCGACCAGTACCATCCAGCGGGTCAGGCCAGCAGCGGGGCAGCGGTTGTCGAGAAACGCCAGCCACTGGCGGCCGCTGAGCGTGTGGCTGTTGGCGCCGGGGTAGTGGTTGCGGCACAGGCGTTTGAGCAGGGCGTTGATCTGCTGCAACCAGGCGCCTGCGGGTGCGCCGTCATAGGGGCGGGGCAGGCGTGCGAGCTCGGCCAGGGCTTCCACCCGTACCGGGTCCAGGGGTTGTTCGGCGCGCACGATCCGCCGCTTGCCAGGGCGCCATTTACGCACCCGCCACAGGCCCCAAGCGAGCAGCGGCAGCAGCGCCAGTAACACCCACCAGCCGGGTGCAGGTGGCCACCAGCCAATCGCCGCGGGGGCGATCAACGGCTGCAGCGAATCCAGCGGGTTCATGTGCTGCTCCCTGGGCGCTGGGCGTTGAGGTACTCGCGCAGCTGCTCGATCATCTCGCTTTGGGTGCTCAGTGGCATCAGCACCACGCGCAGCTTTTGCGCCAGCAGCTCCCAGCGCTCGATCCGCGCTTCGGCCTGCTGGTGGTAGGTGCGGCGCAGGTTGGCGTCGAGGGTGTCGAGTTCGAGCTGGGCGCCGCGCTGGGCGAAGCGCAGCAGGCCGGCGGCGGGCAGGGCATGGTCAAGTGGATCGGAGACCGGCATGAGCAGCACGTCGCAGTGGCGTGAGAGCATCGACAGGTGCTGCTCGACGCCCTCGCTGAGTGCGCGTTCGTCGCAAATGACGATGGCCAAGCTGCCCGGGCGCAGCACTTCGCGCGCCCGGCGCAGGGCCAGGGCCAGGCTGTCGGCCTGCGGCACCGCTTCGGTGTGCAGCGCCTGGTTGACCTTGGCCAGCCGGTTGAGCAGTTGCAACAGGCTCTGCTTGCTGCGCCGCGGCTTGACTTCATGGTGCTCGTTATCGCCGAACACCAGGCCGCCGATACGGTCGTTATGGCCCAGCGCGGCCCAGCCGAACAGCGCCGCAGCCTGGGCCGCCAGGACCGACTTGAACATCAATCCGGAGCTGAAGAACAGCCGCTGGCTCTGCTCGACCATGATGAAGATCGGCCGCTCGCGCTCCTCGTGGAACAGCTTGGTATGCGGCTCCTGGGTACGCGCGGTGACGCGCCAGTCGATGTTGCGCACATCGTCGCCAGCCTGATACACACGCACCTGGTCGAAGTCCACGCCACGGCCACGCAGCTTGGAATGGTGCAGGCCGACCAATGGGCTGCGCTGGCCGGGCCGCGAGAACAGCTGGATCTCGCGCACGCGGTGGCGCATGTCGATCAACTCGCCGAGGCTGGTGCGGATACCGGGTTCGGCCAACGTCGCAGTGGGCATGGGCTCAGGCGACTGCAACGACGTCGAGGATGCGTTGGACCACGCGGTCCTGGTCGACCCCTGCCGCCTCAGCCTCGAACGAGAGAATCACCCGGTGGCGCAGGACATCGAACAGCACCGCCTGGATATCCTCAGGGCTGACGAAGTCGCGTCCGGCCAGCCAGGCATGGGCACGCGCGCAGCGGTCCAGGGCGATCGAGCCACGGGGGCTGGCGCCATAGGCGATCCAGTCGGCCAGCTCGCTGTCGAACTTGGCCGGGGTGCGCGTGGCCATTACCAGTTGCACCAGGTACTCCTCCACTGCATCGGCCATGTACAGGCCGAGAATTTCCTTGCGCGCTGCGAAGATCGCCTGCTGGCTGACCCGGCGCTCCGGCTTGGTCTCGCCATTGAGCGCTTCGCCTCGGGCTTGCTGCAGGATGCGTCGCTCCACGGCGGCGTCGGGGAAACCGATTTTCACATGCATCAGGAAGCGGTCGAGCTGCGCCTCGGGCAGCGGGTAGGTGCCTTCCTGCTCGATCGGGTTTTGCGTGGCCATGACCAAGAACAGCGGCGACAGGTCGTAAGTGCTGCGGCCCACGCTGACCTGGCGCTCGGCCATGGCCTCGAGCAGTGCCGATTGCACCTTGGCCGGGGCGCGGTTGATTTCGTCGGCCAGCACCAAGTTATGGAAGATCGGCCCTTGCTGGAACACGAAGCTGCCGGTTTCCGGGCGATAGATTTCGGTGCCGGTGATATCGGCCGGCAACAGGTCGGGGGTGAACTGAATGCGATGGAACTGCGCCTCGACACCTTCTGCCAGCTCTTTGATGGCCTTGGTCTTGGCCAGGCCCGGCGCACCCTCGACCAGCATATGGCCGTCGGCAAGGAGGACGATCAGTAGGCGTTCAACCAGCTTTTCCTGGCCCAGGATCTGGGAGGAAAGAAAGGTGCGCAGCGCGATCAGCGCTTCACGGTGTTCCATCGGCGACGGTTCCTGGAAAGGGGCCAGGGGTGCGGTAAGCGAGCAGCCCGGGCAGGGGGTGATACTTTAATCCATCCGGGCCCATGCCGACTAATGGCGGCACGCAAATTTATGTAAGGGTTACAGACGACAGCGGCCTCGGCCGATTCCGACGAGCAAGCGGAAAAACCCTGATTCTCGCCAACGGTGGCTGTGCCTTTTGATGGAGGCTCGGTAATCAGGACGGGCAGTGACATGGCGGACCATCATGCGGCGGCATTCCCGCGACACCCGACGCCCCTGCGTCTGGGGGTGTTCTTCGACGGCACGGGCAATAATTTCTGCAATAGCCTGCGGGCCGACGATAACCCGGCTGCAGCCGACACGCGCCAGGGCAGCTACGCCAACGCACCGAGCAACGTGGCCTTGCTGCACCAGTTGTATCCTACTGGCTGTGCTGAACTGCCTGACGGCGCGCTGCGCCATTGCTTCAAGCTCTACGTCGAAGGCATCGGCACCACCCGGGGCGCGCAGGACTCGCTCTATCATCAGCTGACCGGGCGGGGGTCGACTGGGGTCAAGGCGCGGGTGGCGCAAGCTGTGCGGGCCATTGTTGAGCAGTTGCTGGGCTGGCGCCAGGCGTATCCAGGCGGACGCACCGTCAAGCTTGAGTTCGATTTGTTTGGCTTTAGTCGCGGGGCAGCGGCGGCCCGGCATCTGGTCAACGATCTGCGCCTGGGCGAAAAAAGCCAGTTGGCGCAAGCGCTGGCAAGCTTGGCCCTGCGCTGCGAAATCACCATTGAATTCGTCGGACTGTTCGATACCGTGGCGGCCATCGTGGCGCCGCTCAAGGGCAATTTCAGCCCGGCCAATGGCCGCTATTCAGGGCTGCGCCTGGGCCTTGAGCCGGGTGTGGCCAAGCAGGTGGTACAACTGGTGGCGGGCGATGAGCGACGTTACAACTACCCGCTGGTGCGTACTGAACATGACATCGTGCTGCCTGGCGTGCATTCAGACATTGGCGGGGGCTACCCTGAACGCAGCGTCGAACGGGTGCTGTTGAGCAAGCCGCAGTCCAATCGACTGCCGTTGCGCACCCCGGTGACGCAAAGTCGTGCCTATGCCTTGGCCCAGGCGCAGTTGCAGTGTGAATACAGCGATAGCCCTGCGCCACGGCCGACCGTTATCACGTGGGAAATCCCCGCGGGCGGCGGCCGGCGTGAGCTGCCAGAGAAACAGGTGTATGCCGCACTGCAGCGCGAGCGCGAGGTGTGTGGGCATCTGTCGCGCATCTACCTGCGCATCATGCACGCCTTGGCGGTGCGCAGTGGGGTGCCGTTCGCTGAGCTGGATGAAGCGCGCCAGGCATGGCGATTGCCGCAGGCACTGCATGAAATCAGCCGTAAATTGCATGCGTTCGCCCTGGGGCGTACTGCACAGCCGGGCTTGACCGAGGAGGAACAGCAACTGCTGCAGGGCCGCTACATTCACGCTTCGGCGCACTGGAACCCGCTCAAGGGGCTGCGTAACAGTATCCTCGACCTGACCTACATCGACCGCCCCGCAGAAGGTGGACGGGCGGTGCATGCCAACCGCTGAGCGAATGCGAGGCCATTGGCGGCCCCGCATTGGCTTTGCCGATCAGTTTTCGCCAATCAGTTTTTCGAATTGGAGTGCTTGCGCCCCTGGTCACACAAGGCGAATGCCACCACCAGCACGCCAGCGATGGTCAGGATCAACGCCACACCTTCGGTGGAGTGGGTCGCGGAGTTGGCCACCAGCGCCAGGCCGCCCAACGGCGCCAGGCCACCGGCCACCGCGGTGCCAATCTCGCGACCGGTGCCAAACCCCGAGGAGCGCGTCTGGGTCGGGAACTGGCGGCTGAGGAACGAGCCCTGTGGGGCGAACATCATCGGCGCCAGAATGCCGGTGCCAATGCCGATTGCGATGTAGATCATGGTCGGCTCGCCAGTGCCCAACAGTTGCAGGAAGGGGTAGGCGAACAGCGCCGACAACACACCGCCGAGCATCAGCACGGTCTTGCTGCTCCAGCGGTCGCACAGCCAGCCGAAGAACGGCACGGCGAAAATCGCCACCAGGCTGGCGATGGTCACCGACAGCGAGGTTACATGCGCCTCGACGCCCTTGAACTGGGTCAGGTAGGCCAGCGAGAAGGTCTTGAAGATGTAGCTCAGGGCGTTGTAGCCGACGGCCACGAAGAACACCACGGCTAGGCCCTTGAGGTCGTTCTTGAACAGCAGCTTGAGCGGCGAGACCTTGGGCTTGTCGTCGGACTTGTCCAGCTCCTTGAAGTCCGGGGTCTCAGGGATGCTTTTGCGCACCCACAGGCCGACAGCGACCAGCACGATGCTGGCGATGAACGGGATACGCCAGCCGCCGGCGAGCAGGAAGTCATTACCGTTCATGGTCAGCAGGTACACGGTCAGCGACGACAGCAACAGGCCCAGGTTCAGCCCCAGCGCCGGCCAGGCACCCTGGCTGCCGCGCTTGCCTTCGCTGGCGTGCTCGTAGGAGGTCACCGCGGCGCCCGACAGTTCCGCGCCAGCGCCCAGGCCCTGGATGATGCGGATCACCACCAGCAGGATCGGTGCCCAGATGCCAATCGAGGCATAGCTGGGGATCAGGCCGATCAGCGCGGTGCACACGCCCATCATGCAGAAGGTGATCACCAGTACGTGCTTGCGACCGAAGCGGTCGCCCAGGTAGCCGAACAGGATGCCGCCTAAGGGTCGGGCAATGAAGCCGATGGCGAAGGTGGAAAACGCCAGCAGCGAGGCCACTGCCGGGTTGCTGGCGTCGAAGAAGATCTTCGAGAACACGATCGCCGCCATGGTCGCGTACAGGTAGAAGTCGTACCACTCCAGCATCGAGCCGAAGATGGTCGCTGCGGCCACCTTGCGCAGGCGTTTGCGTTTCTGATCGGGGGTTTCCGTTGCGGCCACAGCCGCCTCATGTACCGACATCTGAGGTTTCCTTATTGTCTTTGTAGTTGTGTGTGCAGCAGGTTCAGCGGGCCTTGAGGATCTTTTCGGCGATCATCTGGCCGATCGGGATAGCCGAGGTGGCAGCCGGCGAGGGGGCATTGCAGACATGCACCATGCGCGGGGTCTCGGCGAACAGGAAATCGTGCACCAGGCTGCCGTCGCGCATGACCGCTTGGGCGCGAATGCCGGCTTCATAGGGCAGCAGGTCTTCCACCTGCAGCGACGGGCAGTACTTGCGGCACTGCTCCAGGTAGCCGCGCTTGAACAGCGAATTCTTCATCTCGCGGGTGCCGGAGCCGAGGTTGTTCCAGATGGTTTTCCAAAAGCCCGGGAAGCGCGCGTACTCGGCGACATCGCCCCAGTTCACCGAGAGCTTGCGGTAGTTCTCCCGGCCAAAGCCGAGCACTGCATTGGGGCCAACGGTGACGCTGCCATCGATCATCCGCGTCAGGTGCACGCCGAGAAACGGCAGCTCAGGGTCGGGGATCGGGTAGATCAGGTGGTTGACGATCTGGTTCTTGCTCGCCGGCAGGCGGTAGTACTCGCCACGAAACGGGATGATCTGGTGGTCGATCTTGACCCCGGCCAAGCGCGCCAGGCGGTCCGATTGCAGGCCCGCGCAGGCCACCAGTTGACGGGCGCGCCAGCTGTGCTCGGCGCTGCTCACTTCTACGTAATCACCGTGCTCGGCAATGGCCTGCACGCTGGTCGACAGGCGCACTTCGCCGCCGGCTCGCTCGATCACCTTGGCCATGGCGTAGCAGACCTGCTTGTAGTCGACGATGCCGGTGGCATCGACAAACAGCGCGCCTAAGCCTGCGATATTCGGTTCGCGTTGCTTGAGCTCGGCGCCATCCAGGCGCTCCACCTTCAAGCCGTTTTGCTGCGAGCGCTCATAAAGCGCCTGCATGCGCTGCATTTCCAGCTCGTTGGAGGCCACCAGCAGCTTGCCGCAGACGTCGAAGGCAATGCCGTGTTCGGTGCAGAAATCCTTGGTGGCCTGGGCGCCGCGTTTGCACAGTTCGGCCTTGAGGCTGCCCGGGGCGTAGTAGATCCCCGCGTGTATCACGCCGCTGTTGTGCCCGGTCTGGTGGCGGCCGAGGCTGGATTCCTTCTCCAGAATCAGCAATGAGGCGCCGGGGCGCTGTTCGAGCAAGGCCATCGCGGTGGCGAGGCCGACGATGCCGCCACCAATGATGAGGTAGTCGTAAGTCATGCAGGGGTACCTTGGTATTCTTGTCGGTGGATCTGCTTATCAGGTTGTCAGACTAACTAGTGCGCGTGAAAGCCTCGCCAGGTCGCGATGGGGTTCTCCGGGTTCAGTCGAGGGCGGGCAGGTCGATTTTCAGCCGTTTGGCCGAAGCGCGCAGGTGCGCTTCGGCGCAGGCGGCAGCGGCGTGGCGGTCGCCGTCGGCGATGGCCTGGTACAGCGCCTGGTGTTCGCGATTGGCGTCTGCCGACCCCCCCACTGAGTGAGTGGCGGAGTTTTCCCAGGCATTGCGGCGCGCGGCGGCCAATTGGCCGCCGAGGAAATCATGGAAGGCCACGAAGTAGTCGTTTTTGCTGGCTTCGGCGATGGCGCGGTGGAAGGCGACGTCGGCGGCGGCAGCGGCGGCCAGATCGTTACGCTTGTCGAGCATCTGCTCGAGGGCCTTGGCAATGCTCGCCAGGTCGGCGGCGTCGCGGCGGCGGGCGGCGATGGCGGCGGCTTGGGTTTCGATCCACAGGCGCATCTCGAACATCTGCACCAGGTCCGGCTTGCGCCCGTTGCTGCCGGGGAAGCGGAACACCGTGCCATTGGGCGTTTGCGAAATGTACGAGCCGAGCCCGCGGCGAGCGATCAATACACCGTCAGCCTTGAGCTGAGCCACAGCCTCGCGCACCACCGAGCGGCTGACATTGAGCTGCTCGGCCAGTTGCTGTTCGGTGGGCAGGCGCGATTCGGCGGCCAGGCGGCCGGAATCGATCTCTGCGCGGATGGCGCTGACGACCCGTTCTACCAGGGTGTCTGGGCGCTGGAGCTCTAGCATGGACGGTGATGCCTATTGATCAGGTTGTCAGACAATGCCTGTGAGGGAGGTTGGCTGTCAATTGTTTCAGTGAGTGGTGTGTTGACAGTGCTGGCCTCATCGCGGGCCAAGTCGCAGCGCGAACCGCCGCTCCCACAGGGCTAGCGCTAGTCCCGCGATGAGGCCAGCACCTTCAGTCCATCACTCAGAGCTCGCTGACGTAGGTCCCGGTGCCTTCGAGGATGATCCGCAAAGTCTCCTCGACCTCAGCCAGGTCGGTACCTTGGCTGGTCAACACGATCTCCAGGGTGTCATCCCCCTTCAGCGCATCGGTATCCCCCGCAGCCACTTCCAGCAGCAGCCGTTCGGCACTGAGCGTCACCTTCAGCCCATCCAGGGTCGAGGGCTCATCATCCAGGGTCAGGTCGACCGTGTCTTCGTCTGGATAACGGGTGAGCAAGAACATCTGGCCCTTGTCGCTGTGGCAGCACAGGGTCGCCATGTTGTCTTCCTCGTCATCGCAAGGGGTGGCGAAGAGCAGGGCGGTTTTCAGTTGCATGGGCAGCTCGGGTCAAGTGAAGTGAAAGTGAATTCTGCCAGTCTTGGGCGGATCCATAAACGAATGTTACCGGCCATTGACCGAATATGTCGCAGCGCTGCAAGCCGGGATGACCGCTCAGTCGTTAAGCTGCCCAGTCGATGGGTTCGCGTAAAGGCACAGCCGCAGGCAGTCGCTTTTGCAGGTACCCATCGTGCAATGGATGAGTGTGCCGATCACGCTCAACGCCCGGTTTCATCGTCCTGTTTTGCCGTGGGTTAGCTATGGTTGATCCATGCAAGGCGGACGCGCACGACGCTTCTCTTACAAAACAAAGCCCAAGCGGAGTACCACAGATGGCGTTCTTCACCGCAGCCAGCAAAGCCGACTTCCAGCATCAACTGCAAACGGCCCTGGCGCAGCACATCAGCGAGCAGTCACTGCCACAAGTGGCGCTGTTCGCCGAACAGTTCTTCGGCATCATCTCTCTGGATGAACTTACCCAGCGCAGGCTTTCCGACCTGGCTGGCTGCACCCTCTCTGCCTGGCGCATCATCGAGCGCTTCGATCCGCAAACCCCGCAAGTGCGGGTGTACAACCCCGATTACGAACGCAACGGCTGGCAGTCGACCCACACCGTGGTCGAAGTGCTGCACCATGACCTGCCGTTCCTGGTCGACTCGGTACGCACCGAGCTCAACCGCCGTGGCTACAGCATCCATACCCTGCAAACCACCGTGCTCAGCGTGCGTCGCGGGGCAAAGGGCGAGCTGCTCGAGCTGCTGCCCAAGGGCACCCAGGGCGAAGGCGTGCGGCATGAGTCGCTGATGTACCTGGAGATCGACCGCTGCGCCAATGCCGCCGAGCTCAACGTGCTGTCGCGCGAAATCGAGCAGGTGCTGGCCGAAGTGCGCGTTGCCGTGGCTGATTTCGAGCCGATGAAAGCCAAGCTGCGCGAGGTCGTGGCGCTGGTTGAGCAGACCCCATACCCGCAGGCGCAACACGAGAAGACCGAGGTCAAGGCTTTCCTCGAATGGTTGCTGGACAACCACTTCACCTTCCTCGGCTATGAAGAATTCACCGTCCAGGGCGATGCCGAAGGGGGTCGGATCGACTACGACGAGCAGTCCTTCCTCGGCCTGCCGCGCCGTCTGCGGGTGGGTCTGACGCCTGAAGAGCTGCGCATCGAAGACTACGCCGTCACCTACCTCAACGAGCCGCTGCTGCTGTCGTTCGCCAAGGCCGCGCTGCCCAGCCGCGTGCACCGTCCGGCCTACCCGGACTACGTGTCGATCCGCCAACTGGATGCCGACGGCAAGGTCATCAAGGAATGCCGTTTCATGGGCCTGTACACCTCCTCGGTGTATGGCGAGAGCGTGCATGCCATCCCCTACATCCGGGTCAAGGTGGCTGAAGTCGAGCGACGTTCCGGCTTCGATCCGAAGGCGCACCTGGGCAAGGAGCTGGCCCAGGTGCTGGAAGTGCTGCCGCGCGACGACCTGTTCCAGACGCCGATCGACGAGCTGTTCAGCACCGTCATGTCGATCGTGCAGATCCAGGAGCGCAACAAGATCCGGGTATTCCTGCGCAAGGATCCGTACGGCCGCTTCTGCTACTGCCTGGCGTACGTACCTCGCGAGATCTACTCGACCGAAGTGCGGCAGAAGATCCAGCAGGTATTGATGGAGCGTCTGAAGGCCAGCGATTGCGAGTTCTGGACCTTCTTCTCCGAGTCGGTGCTGGCGCGCGTGCAGCTGATCTTGCGAGTCGATCCGAAGAATCGGATCGATATCGACCCGCAGCAGCTGGAAAACGAAGTGATCCAGGCCTGCCGCTCGTGGCATGACGACTACTCGACCCTGGTGGTGGAGAACTTCGGCGAGGCCCAGGGCACCAACATCCTGGCCGACTTCCCCAAAGGCTTCCCGGCCGGCTACCGCGAGCGCTTCGCCGCCCATTCGGCGGTGGTCGACATGCAGCATGTGCTGGCCTTGAGTGAAAGCAAGCCGCTGGCGATGAGCTTCTACCAGCCGCTGACCCAGCTCGGTGAGCGCCTGTTGCATTGCAAGCTGTACCACGCCGACACGCCATTGGCGCTGTCGGATGTGTTGCCGATCCTGGAAAACCTGGGACTGCGGGTGCTTGGCGAGTTCCCCTATCGCCTGCGCCATGCCAGCGGTCGCGAGTTCTGGATTCACGACTTCGCCTTTACCTATAGCGAAGGCCTGAGCCTGGATCTACAGCAGCTCAACGACACCCTGCAAGATGCCTTCATCCACATCGTCAAGGGCGACGCCGAAAACGACGCCTTCAACCGCCTGGTGTTGACCGCCGGACTGCCGTGGCGCGACGTGGCGCTGCTGCGTGCCTACGCCCGCTACATGAAGCAGATTCGCCTGGGCTTCGACCTGGGCTACATCGCCAGCACTCTGAACAACCACACCGACATCGCCCGCGAGCTGACCCGGTTGTTCAAGACCCGCTTCTACCTGGCGCGCAAGCTCACCCAGGATGATCTGGACGACAAGCAATTGCGTCTGGAGCAGGCGATCAACAGTGCCCTGGACGACGTTCAGGTACTCAACGAAGACCGCATCCTGCGCCGCTACCTGGACCTGATCAAGGCCACCCTGCGGACCAACTTCTACCAGCCTGATGGCAATGGCCAGAACAAGTCGTACTTCAGCTTCAAGTTCAATCCCAAGCGGATCCCCGAGCTGCCCAAGCCGGTACCCAAGTTCGAAATCTTCGTTTATTCGCCACGGGTCGAGGGCGTGCACCTGCGCTTTGGCAACGTTGCTCGCGGCGGTTTGCGCTGGTCGGACCGTGAAGAAGACTTCCGCACCGAAGTGCTCGGCCTGGTCAAGGCCCAGCAGGTTAAGAACTCGGTGATCGTGCCGGTCGGCGCCAAGGGCGGCTTCCTGCCACGGCGGTTGCCGCTCGGTGGCAGCCGCGACGAGATCGCGGCTGAAGGGGTCGCCTGCTACCGCATCTTCATTTCTGGCTTGCTCGACATCACCGATAACCTCAAGGACGGCGGCGTGGTGCCACCGGCCAACGTGGTTCGCCACGATGATGACGATCCGTACCTGGTGGTGGCCGCAGACAAGGGCACGGCAACCTTCTCTGACATCGCCAACGGCATCGCCATCGATTATGGCTTCTGGCTCGGCGACGCCTTCGCCTCGGGCGGTTCGGCCGGTTACGACCACAAGAAAATGGGCATCACTGCCCGTGGCGCCTGGGTCGGCGTGCAGCGCCACTTCCGTGAGCGTGGCATCAACGTGCAGCAAGACCCGATCACCGTGATTGGTGTCGGCGACATGGCCGGTGATGTGTTCGGCAACGGCTTGCTGATGTCCGACAAGCTGCAACTGGTGGCGGCGTTCAACCACCTGCACATCTTCATCGACCCCAACCCGGACCCGGCTAGCAGCTTCGCCGAGCGCAAGCGCTTGTTCGACCTGCCACGCTCGGCCTGGAGCGACTACGACACCAGCATCATGTCCGAAGGCGGCGGGATCTTCCCGCGCAGCGCCAAGAGCATCAGCATCAGCCCGCAGATGAAGGAACGCTTCGCCATCGAAGCCGACCGCCTGACGCCGACCGAACTGTTGCACGCGCTGCTCAAGGCGCCGGTCGACCTGCTGTGGAACGGTGGCATCGGCACATACGTCAAGGCCAGCAGCGAAAGCCACGCCGATGTCGGCGACAAGGCCAACGATGCCCTGCGGGTCAATGGCAACGAGCTGCGCTGCAAGGTGGTGGGCGAGGGCGGCAACCTGGGCATGACCCAGCTTGGCCGGGTCGAATTCGGCCTCAATGGCGGCGCGACCAACACCGACTTCATCGATAACGCTGGCGGCGTCGACTGCTCCGACCACGAGGTCAACATCAAGATCCTGCTCAACGAAGTGGTGCAGGGCGGCGACATGACCGAGAAGCAGCGCAACCAGCTGCTGGGCAGCATGACCGACGAAGTGGCCTCGCTGGTGCTGGGCAACAACTACAAGCAGACCCAGGCGCTGTCGCTGGCGGCGCGTCGGGCCCGCGAGCGGATTGCCGAATACAAGCGCCTGATGGCTGACCTTGAGGCGCGCGGCAAGCTCGATCGGGCCATCGAGTTCCTGCCTTCGGAAGAGCAGCTCAATGAGCGCCTGGCTGCTGGCCAGGGCCTGACCCGTGCTGAGTTGTCGGTATTGATCTCCTACAGCAAGATCGACCTCAAGGAGCAGTTGCTCAAATCGCTGGTGCCGGACGACGACTACCTGACCCGTGACATGGAAACTGCGTTCCCGCCGTCGCTGCTCAGCCAGTTCGGCGAGGCCATGCGGCGTCATCGCCTCAAGCGCGAGATCGTCAGCACCCAGATCGCCAACGACCTGGTCAACAACATGGGCATCACCTTCGTCCAGCGGCTCAAGGAGTCCACTGGCATGAGCCCGGCCAACGTTGCCGGGGCCTATGTGATCGTGCGCGACATCTTCCACTTGCCGCACTGGTTCCGCCAGATCGAGGCGCTGGACTACCAAGTCCCGGCCGAGATCCAGCTGACCCTGATGGACGAGTTGATGCGCCTGGGCCGCCGTGCGACCCGTTGGTTCCTGCGCAGCCGGCGTAACGAGCAGGACGCCGGTCGCGACAGCGCCCACTTCGGGCCGAAGATCGCCCAGCTGGGGCTCAAGCTCGACGAGTTGCTCGAAGGGCCGACCCGCGAACGCTGGCAGGTGCGCTACCAGGGCTTCGTCGAGGCTGGCGTGCCGGAGTTGCTGGCGCGGATGGTCGCTGGCACGACCCATCTGTACACCCTGTTGCCGATCATCGAGGCCTCGGATGTCACCGGCCACGATCCGGCCCAGGTCGCCAAGGCGTTCTTCGCCGTGGGCAGTGCGCTGGACCTGACCTGGTACCTGCAGGAGATCAGCAACCTGCCGGTGGAGAACAACTGGCAGGCCCTGGCCCGCGAGGCGTTCCGCGACGATATCGACCTGCAGCAGCGGGCCATTACCATTTCTGTGTTGCAGATGGTCGATGCGCCAGAAGACATGGACGCCCGCGTGGCCCTGTGGGCCGAGCAGCACCGGGTGATGGTCGAGCGCTGGCGCGCGATGCTGGATGATCTGCGCAACGCTACCGGGACCGACTACGCGATGTACGCAGTGGCCAACCGCGAGCTGGTGGATCTGGCCATGAGTGGCCAGGCGGCGGTGGTGCCTTCCTGAGCCCTGAGGTGAGCTAAACCAAAGCCCCGGCAGCGATGCCGGGGCTTTTTCATTCGCAGTTCAGTTGTCTGTTGCGGTTGTAGATTGCGCTTGCGTGGGCGCGGGCTTGCCCCGCGATAACCATGCACAATTCACTGACGCTATCGCGGGACAAGCCCGCTCCCACGCAACTTCGAGAAAACTGCTGGCTTGCTTGAATCTTTGCTCTCCCGCGGTCGCGCCAACCTCAGTGGTTACTTGAACCGCCGCTCAACCCCTTTCTCGACCAAGATCTTCGCCGAAATCTCTTCCACCGAAAAATGCGTCGAGTTGATGTTGGGAATGTTCTCCCGGCGGAACAGATTCTCCACCTCGCGCACCTCGAACTCGCACTGGGCAAAGCTGGCATAGCGGCTATTGGGCTTGCGCTCGTGGCGAATGGCGGTCAAACGATCCGGGTCGATGGTCAGGCCAAACAGCTTGTTGTGATGCTTCTTCAGCACCGCCGGCAGCTGCAGGCGCTCCATGTCATCCTCGGTCAGCGGGTAGTTGGCCGCACGAATGCCAAACTGCATCGCCATGTACAGGCAGGTTGGGGTCTTGCCGCAGCGCGAGACACCCACCAGAATCAGGTCGGCCTTGTCGTAGTAATGGGTGCGGGCGCCGTCGTCGTTATCCAGGGCGAAGTTGACCGCTTCGATGCGCTCCATGTAGTTGGAGTTGCCGCCGATCGAATGGGATTTGCCCACCGAATACGACGAATGGGCAGTCAATTCTTGCTCGAGCGGGGATAAAAACGTCGAAAAGATGTCGATCATGAAGCCATTTGAGGTCGCCAGGATCTCACGAATGTCCTGGTTGACGATGGTGTCGAAGATGATCGGGCGCACGCCGTCACGCTCGGCCGCAGCGTTGATTTGCTGGACCATGGTCCGCGCTTTGTCTGGGCTGTCGATGTACGGGCGGGTGAATTTATTGAAGCCGATGCTATCGAATTGGGCGAGCAGACTTTGACCCAGGGTCTCGGCAGTGATGCCGGTGCCGTCGGAGATGAAAAACGCGGTTCGTTTCATTTGCACCCTAGGCCTTAAGCTGATGACGTTTCTTGGATATGATAAGTTCGGTTTGCCGAATGCGGCTGTCGGCATTCTCACTTATTTTCCAGGTCCAGGCCACAAGCGTCCGGCCCAGTCAATTCAGGCAGGCGGGCGCCCTTTGAGCTTTTCCAACACAGTTAGTGGAGAGATCACCTTGGTAGAGTACGTAGTTTCCCTCGATAAGCTCGGCGTCCATGATGTGGAGCATGTGGGGGGCAAGAACGCATCCCTGGGCGAGATGATCAGTAACCTCGCCGGTGCCGGCGTTTCGGTGCCGGGCGGCTTTGCCACTACGGCTCAGGCGTACCGCGATTTTCTCGAGCAGAGCGGGCTGAACGACCGCATCCACGCCGCGCTCGACGCGCTGGACGTCGATGACATCAATGCCCTGACCAAGACCGGCGCACAGATTCGCCAGTGGGTCATGGAAGCCGAGTTCCCCGCGCGCCTGGATTCGGAAATCCGAACAGCCTTCGCTGCCATGGCCGCCGGCAATGACAACATGGCGGTCGCCGTGCGTTCCTCGGCGACCGCCGAAGACTTGCCAGACGCCTCGTTCGCCGGCCAGCAGGAAACCTTCCTGAACATTCGCGGCGTCGACAACGTCATCCGCGCCGCCAAGGAAGTGTTCGCCTCGCTGTTCAATGACCGTGCCATCGCCTACCGCGTGCACCAGGGCTTCGACCACAAGCTGGTGGCCTTGTCCGCGGGCGTGCAGCGCATGGTCCGCTCGGAAACGGGCACCGCCGGTGTGATGTTCACCCTCGACACCGAGTCGGGCTTCCGCGACGTGGTGTTCATCACTGGCGCCTACGGCCTGGGCGAAACTGTGGTGCAGGGTGCGGTCAACCCTGACGAATTCTACGTGCACAAGAACACCCTGCAGGCCGGCCGCCCGGCTATCCTGCGGCGCAACCTGGGCAGCAAGGCGATCAAGATGATCTACGGCGACGAGGCCAAGGCCGGTCGTTCGGTCAAGACCGTCGAAGTCGACCGTGCCGAACGCGCGCGCTTCTGCCTGACCGATGCCGAGGTCAGCGAGCTGGCCAAGCAGGCGATGATCATCGAGCAGCACTACCAGCGGCCGATGGACATCGAGTGGGCCAAAGATGGTGATGACGGCCAGCTGTACATCGTTCAGGCCCGTCCTGAGACCGTGAAGAGCCGCGCCAGCGCCAATGTCATGGAACGCTACCTGCTCAAAGAGAAGGGCACCGTGCTGGTCGAAGGCCGCGCAATCGGCCAACGCATCGGCGCTGGTAAAGTCCGGGTGATCAACGACGTGTCCGAGATGGACAAGGTCCAGCCAGGCGACGTGTTGGTTTCCGACATGACCGACCCAGACTGGGAGCCGGTGATGAAGCGCGCCAGCGCTATCGTCACCAACCGTGGCGGGCGTACTTGCCACGCGGCGATCATCGCGCGTGAGCTGGGTATTCCGGCTGTAGTGGGCTGCGGCAACGCCACCCAACTGCTCAAGGATGGCCAGGGCGTTACCGTCTCCTGCGCCGAAGGCGATACCGGTTTCATCTTCGAGGGTGAACTGGGCTTCGACATCAAGCAAAACTCGGTCGATGCCATGCCTGACTTGCCGTTCAAGATCATGATGAACGTCGGCAACCCAGACCGTGCTTTCGACTTCGCCCAGCTGCCCAACGCCGGTGTCGGCCTGGCGCGCCTGGAGTTCATCATCAACCGCATGATTGGCGTGCACCCCAAGGCACTGCTCAACTACGCAGGCTTGCCAGCGGAGCTCAAAGAGAGCGTCGACAAGCGTATTGCCGGCTACAACGACCCGGTCGGTTTCTATGTCGAGAAGCTGGTCGAGGGCATCAGCACCCTGGCGGCGGCCTTCTACCCGAAAAAGGTCATCGTGCGCCTGTCGGACTTCAAGTCCAACGAATACGCCAACCTGATCGGCGGCAAGCTGTACGAGCCGGAAGAAGAGAACCCGATGCTGGGCTTCCGCGGCGCCTCGCGTTACATCAGCGAGTCGTTCCGTGACTGCTTCGAGCTCGAGTGCCGTGCACTCAAGCGTGTGCGCGACGAGATGGGCCTGACCAACGTCGAGATCATGGTGCCGTTCGTGCGCACCCTCGGCGAAGCCAGCCAGGTCGTCGACCTGCTGGCCGAAAACGGCCTGGCCCGTGGCGACAACGGTCTGCGCGTGATCATGATGTGCGAGCTGCCATCCAACGCCATCCTGGCTGAAGAGTTCCTTGAGTACTTCGATGGCTTCTCCATCGGCTCCAACGACCTGACCCAGTTGACCCTGGGCCTGGACCGCGATTCGGGGATCATCGCTCACCTGTTCGACGAGCGTAACCCGGCCGTGAAGAAGCTGCTGGCCAACGCCATCCAGGCGTGCAACAAGGCTGGCAAGTACATCGGTATCTGCGGCCAGGGTCCATCGGACCACCCAGACCTGGCCAAGTGGCTGATGGAGCAGGGCATCGAGAGTGTGTCGCTGAACCCGGACTCGGTACTCGAGACCTGGTTCTTCCTGGCCGAAGGCCAAGGCGCAGCCTGATCCAGCCAATGCGCAGGCACCTTCGCGTGCCTGCGCCCGTTTTCTTCGGGGCGAGTTCCAGTGATGGTTCGCGCCCTTTTTCATACAAGTACCTTATGCAAAGCAGCAGCACCCTTTTCCCCGTGGCCTTGCAAAGTGCCGAGCGCCGCGGCGATCTCAGTGAGGACGTGTATCGGATCAAGGCCGGCAACAGCCCCGACCCGAGCGTCGAGCTGGCCGTGACCCGCCTAGGGCTAGCCGACCATAGCCGTGGCCCGGGCGTGCCGGTGATTCTTCTGCATGGCAGTTTTTCCAATCGGCGCTTCTGGTTCTCGCCCAAGGGCGTGGGCCTGGGCGCCTTTCTGGCGCGTGCCGGGTTCGATGTATGGATTCCGGAGATGCGCGGCCATGGCTTGTCGCCACGCAACCGCCAGTGGCGCCATAACCGGGTGGCCGACTATGCCCGCTACGACCTGCCCTTGATTGCTGCGTTCGTGCAGGAACAAGCCGGCCAGGCGCCGCATTGGCTTGGCCATTCATTGGGTGGCACTACCTTGGCTGCGGCCTTGGGCGGCGGTTATCTGGAGCCGGAACGGGTCGCCAGTGCGGCGTTCTTCGGCACCCAGGTCAGCCGCGTCTATTGGCCGTTGAAAGTGCCGACGGTGGAGTGGGGCGCGCGCCTGGTGCTCAAGCGCTTTGCGCAGATTTCCGGCTCGCGGCTCAAGCGTGGCCCGGAAGATGAACCGATCGGCCTGGCGCTGGAAAGCATGCGCTGGCATGGCCTGTTCGGCCGCTTCGGTGGCAAGGACGGCGACTGGTGGGCCGGCTTGGCGCAGGTTGATGTGCCGGTGCTGGCGGTGGCCGGGGCGGGCGATTTCCAGGATCCGGTGTGGGCCTGTCGCAAGTTGTTCGATCAATTAGGTGGCGAGCGCAAGCAGTTTCTGCGGCTGGGGCGCGAAGAGGGCTTCGAGCCGTTCGGACACGTCGATATGTTGGTCAGCAAGGCCGCTCAGCAGCAGGTGTGGCCGTTGGTGGAGGGGTGGCTGCGCGATCCAATGGCGCAGGTGCACGGGGCTGTGGCGGTTTCGCAGGTGGTGCCAGCGGTTTAGCGTGTGGGTGGCTGTTTGTCGTCTCATCGCAGGGCAAGCCCGCTCCCACGCTGTTCGACTCGCAGGACAATGGCGTGGGAGCGGGCTTGCCCCGCGATGAGGCGCCAATCAATCTGACTGCTCGGTCCCGGATGACTGCGACACCGTCCCCGGTGTAGCCTTGCACTCAACCCTTGTTTTCGTTGTGCCTGACAGGAGCTTTCCCATGCAGCATTACGTAACGCCCGACCTGTGCGATGCCTACCCAGAGCTGATCCAGGTGCTGGAGCCGATGTTCAGCAACTTCGGTGGTCGCGACTCTTTTGGTGGGCAGATCGTCACCATCAAGTGCTTCGAAGACAACTCGCTGGTCAAAGCCCAGGCTGAACTGGACGGCAAAGGCAAGGTGCTGGTAGTCGACGGTGGTGGTTCGCTGCGCTGCGCACTGCTCGGTGACATGATCGCCGACAAAGCGGCAAAAAATGGCTGGGAAGGCTTGGTGATCTACGGCTGCGTGCGCGACGTCGATGTGCTGGCGCAGACCAACCTCGGCGTCCAGGCCTTGGCCAGCCACCCGATGAAGACCGACAAGCGCGGCCTGGGTGATCTCAACGTCAATGTGACCTTTGCCGGGGTGACCTTCCGCCCGGGTGAGTACGTGTATGCCGACAACAACGGCGTGCTGATCTCGCCAAGCCCGCTGAAAATGCCGGAGTGATGCGCCGCGCGCGCTGATGGAGCTTCAATGTTCGAGGAAGACAACGCGCAGTGGGGGCTGGTCCATGCTCTGGTGCTCGATGGCAAAGGTGGCGCGCGTTCTATCGCTCGGACCGAATTGGATAGCTTCCAGTTGCAGCCGCAGGAGAGCCTCTGGCTGCATTGGGACCGCAGTCATCCGCAGACCCGCAGCTGGTTGCTGCGCGAAAGTGGCCTGAGCGAATTCAGCTGCGATCTGCTGCTGGAAGAAAACACTCGTCCACGTCTGCTGCCGTTGGCCAATGAACAAGTGTTGCTGTTCTTGCGCGGGGTCAACCTCAATCCGGGCGCCGAGCCCGAAGACATGGTGTCTGTGCGCATCTTCGCCGAGGCACAGCGGGTCATCTCGCTGCGCTTGAGGCCACTGCGTGCCAGCGATGAAATTCTCCAGCTGCTGGATCAAGGGCGCGGGCCGAAGTCGGCGTCCGAGCTGCTGTTGCTGATGGGTGAGCTGTTGACCGAAAAGGTCCAGGCCCTGGTCAGCGATCTGTCCGAGCTGGTCGATATCGAAGAAGAGAAGGTCGAATCCGACGAACGGTATAGTCCAGAGCACGGCAGCCTGCAGCAGATTCGTCGACGTGCCGCAGGCTTGCGACGGTTTCTGGCGCCGCAACGGGACATCTATGCCCAGCTTTCCCGCAACAAGTGGAGCTGGTTCGCCGATGCCGATGCCGATTACTGGAACGAGCTCAACAACAGCCTGATTCGTTATCTGGAAGAGCTCGAGCTGACCCGCGAACGCGCGGCGCTGGTGCTGGAGAGCGAGGATCGGCGGCGCAGCGAGCGGATGAACCGGACCATGTACCGCTTCGGTATCATCACCTGTATTTTCCTGCCCATGAGCTTCATTACCGGCTTGTTGGGCATCAACGTTGGGGGTATCCCCGGTGCCGACAGCCCCTATGGCTTCCTGTTCGCCAGCCTGGTGGTATTGGGCCTGGCGCTGGGCCAGTGGTGGTTGTTCCGCAAGCTGCGGTGGGTGTGAATGGTGCATTTTGAAACAATCGTCATGCTGCGCCGTGTGACCCATCGCCTGGCGCCCTCGTCTTTGACTGACACTGCGCGAGGTGCCTATGCACGATCCGTTTGAACAATCGTTGCGCGACCTGCTCAACGCGTCGCCGTCCGGCCAGGACCGAGACGACGCTGCGTGCCTGGGGCGCGTGCTGAAAACTGCCAACCGCCAGGTTGGTGCCGGCGTTCTGTTCAGCCTGCTTGGCCGTTGGGGCCAGGCGCTGATGATCGCCGTGAACAATGGCTCGGCGCATGTTGCGCCGGTGCGCCGCACCGCTGCCGCTGGCAGCAAAGCTGATAAGGCCGATTGAATATGGAACTCGATCTCTGGACCCAGAGCCTGGTCACTGCGATGACCGCCCTTTGGACCAAGGTAGCGAACTTCATCCCCAACCTGTTCGGCGCGCTGGTCGTGGTGCTGCTCGGTTTCGTGGTGGCCAAGCTGCTCGACACGCTGCTATCCAAGCTGCTGGCCAAGTTCGGCCTGGACCGCTTGATGAGCGGCACCGGCCTGACCAAGATGCTCAGCCGGGTCGGCATCCAGGTGCCGATCTCGACCCTGATCGGCAAGATCGTCTACTGGTTCGTACTGCTGATCTTCCTCGTCTCGGCGGCGGAATCGCTCGGCCTTGAGCGGGTTTCGGCGACCCTGGACATGCTTGCGCTGTACCTGCCCAAAGTGTTTGGCGCAGCCTTGGTACTGCTTGCCGGTGTGCTCCTGGCGCAACTGGTCAACGGCCTGACGCGGGGTGCGGCTGAAGGCATTGGCCTGGAATACGCAGCCGGCGTTGGGCGGATTGCCCAGGGCCTGGTGATCATGATTGCGATCTCTGTGGCCATCAGCCAGCTCGAGGTCAAGACCGACTTGCTCAACCACGTCATCGTCATCGGTTTGATTACCGTTGGTCTGGCAGTTGCATTGGCCATGGGGCTGGGTAGCCGGGAAATCGCCGGGCAGATCCTGGCCGGAATTTACGTTCGCGAACTCTATCAAGTCGGCCAGCAGGTGCGGATTGGAGAGGTCGAAGGGCAGATCGAAGAGATCGGCACGGTCAAGACGACGTTGCTGACCGATGATGGCGAACTGGTGTCGTTGTCGAATCGAGAACTGCTTGAGCAGCGAGTCGATAGCCGCTAACCGCACAAAAGCTGTTAATGTATGCCGCCGCGAAAAACCGACCCTTTGGGGCGGCGCGGCGAATTGACCTGACTGTCGGCCAGATCCGTTTTGAATAAAGTTCACTCGCTGCCCATGCGCTATGACCCCCGCGAGCTCACCGACGAGGAGTTGGTGGCGCGTTCGCATGAGGAGCTGTTTCATGTTACTCGCGCCTATGAAGAGCTCATGCGGCGCTACCAGCGGACCTTGTTCAACGTCTGTGCGCGTTACCTTGGGAACGACCGGGATGCGGACGATGTCTGTCAGGAAGTGATGTTGAAAGTGTTGTACGGCCTGAAGAACTTCGAAGGTAAATCGAAGTTCAAGACCTGGCTCTACAGCATCACTTACAACGAGTGCATCACCCAGTATCGCAAGGAGCGTCGTAAACGAAGGCTGATGGATGCCCTTAGTCTTGACCCTGTTGAAGAGGCGTCTGAAGACAAGGCTCCAAAGCCCGAAGAGAAGGGTGGCCTGGACAAATGGCTGGTGCATGTTAATCCGATCGATCGGGAAATCCTGGTGCTGCGATTTGTCGCAGAGCTGGAATTCCAGGAGATCGCCGATATCATGCACATGGGCTTGAGCGCAACCAAAATGCGTTACAAGCGTGCGCTCGACAAGCTTAGAGAGAAATTTGCAGGTGAGGTTGAAACTTAGTGACCGGCAAATGTCTCTAACCACCGGCGAGTTCTGCTAGACTAGCCGTCGAGTTGTCCCCCGGATTTTGGTGGGACCGCTTAACTATCACCAGATGGGGATTTAACGGATGAAATTGAAAAACACTTTGGGCTTGGCCATTGGCTCGCTCGTAGCTGCTACTTCGTTCGGTGCTCTGGCTCAAGGCCAAGGCGCTGTCGAAATCGAAGGTAACGTCACCAAGCAGTACTACGACAGCGAGCGTAACTTCAAGAACGACGGCACCAATCCTGGTGTTCGCCTCGGTTACTTCCTGACCGACGACGTTTCCCTGGATCTGGGCTACAACGAGACCCACAACGCTCGTGGCGAAGTCTTCAACAAAGACATCAAAGGTTCCAAAACCAAGCTGGACGCCACCTACCACTTCGGTACCGTTGGCGACGCGCTGCGTCCGTACGTCTCCGCTGGCTTCGCCCACGAGAGCCTGGGCCAAGCTACCCGTAGCGGCCGCGACCACTCCACCTTCGCCAACGTTGGCGCTGGCGCCAAGTGGTACATCACCGACATGTTCTTCGCCCGTGCTGGCGTTGAAGCCATGTACAACATCGACAACGGCAACACCGAGTGGGGCCCAACCGTTGGTCTGGGTCTGAACTTCGGTGGTAGCGGCGGCAAGCAGCCTGCTCCTGCTCCTGCTCCAGTTGCTGAAGTTTGCTCCGACAGCGACAACGACGGCGTTTGCGACAACGTCGACAAGTGCCCAGACACCCCGGCCAACGTTACCGTTGACGCCGACGGCTGCCCGGCAGTTGCCGAAGTCGTACGTGTTGAGCTGGACGTGAAGTTCGACTTCGACAAGTCGGTCGTCAAGCCAAACAGCTACGGCGACATCAAAAACCTGGCCGACTTCATGAAGCAGTACCCGTCGACCACCACCACCGTTGAAGGTCACACTGACTCCGTCGGTCCAGACGCTTACAACCAGAAGCTGTCCGAGCGTCGTGCCAGCGCTGTCAAGCAAGTGCTGACCCAGCAGTACGGTGTTGAATCCAGCCGTGTTGATTCGGTTGGCTACGGTGAGACCCGTCCGGTTGCTGACAACGCCACCGAAGAAGGTCGCGCTGTTAACCGTCGCGTTGAAGCGCAAGTAGAAGCTCAGTCCAAGTAATTGGTTTGAGGTTCATGAAAAACCCGGCCTAGGCCGGGTTTTTCTTTGCCTGAAATTCGTCCTGGGTGCTAGCTGGCCAACTGCTGTTGCAGGGTCTGCTGGGCGGCGTGTCCGACGACTTCGCCAATCACCAGGATCGCAGGGCTTCGCAGGCCGAATGCATGGGCATCTGAGCCCATTCGCTGCAGCTGGCTGCGGCATTCGCGCTGATTGGGCAGCGACGCGTTTTCGATCATCGACACAGGCGTATCGCCAGGCATGCCGGCGCTGAGCAAGCCTTGGCGGATCTCCTCCAGGCGGGCGACGCCCATGTACACCACGAGCGTAGTGCCGCCCTGGGCTAGTCCTGCCCAATTCAGCTCGCTGTCATCCTGGGTGTGTGCAGTGACCAGCGTCACCCCGCGGCTGACGCCACGCAAGGTCAGGGGGATACCGCACTGGGTCGCGCCGGCCAGTCCTGCGGTAATGCCATTGACCACCTCCACTTCAATGCCGTAGCCCTGCAACCACAGTGCCTCTTCGCCGCCACGGCCAAAGATGCACGGATCTCCGCCTTTGAGCCGCACTACGCAACGACCCTGGCGGGCATGGCGCAGCATCAGCCGTTGAATGAACGCTTGCGGCGTCGAGCGACAACCGCCGCGCTTGCCCACGGCAATCACTCGCGCCTGCGGGCAGTGCTCGAGCAGCGCCGGATTGACCAGGTCATCGATCATCACCACCTGGGCCTGGCGTAGCGCACGTACCGCCTTAAGGGTCAGAAGCTCAGGGTCGCCGGGGCCTGCGCCCACCAGCCAGACTTTTGCATGCATTGGGGTGTTCCTCATCAGCAGCGCCGCTCAGCCTTTGAACAGGCAGAACAGCGCAATCAGGTTGAACAGCATCGATAGCAGCGCCAAGGTCCGCCAGACTTTCAGCGGTTCGCGCTCAAGCAACGGCCGAGGGCGGCCGGTCAGCTCCTGGCGGTCACCGCGTTCGAGCAACAACAGCCACTGCTCAGCGGTTTCGAAACGCTGCGCAGGGTCTGCGGCGACGGCCTGCTCCAGGTTGCGCTGGAGCCACTCGGGAAGGTCTGGGCGATAGCGCGCCGGGTTAATCGGGTTGTTGAAACGCGGGTGCTGGAACGCTTCGATTTCGCCGTAGGGGTAGTGCCCGGTGAGCAGCTGATACAGGGTTACGCCCAGCGCGTAGAGGTCTTGGCGGGGGCTGGGCGGTTGCCCTTCGAACGCTTCCGGGGCGATGAACGAGGGGGTTCCGGGCAGATCATGCGGGGCGTCTTCGGAGAGACCTGGGCAATAGGCCAGGCCGAAGTCCAGCAGGCGCAGCTGACCGTCTTCGCCCAGGTGCAGGTTGTCCGGTTTGATGTCCCGGTGCAGCAGGTTGCGTCGGTGCAGCACGCCTACCGCTTGCAGCAACTGGCGGGCGACCTCCAGCCATTGCACCAGCGGCAGCGGGCCGCTTTCGGTCAGCAGGGTCGCCAGGGTCTGCCCTGGGTATTCGCGCATCAGGTAGTACAGGTGCTGGCGATGGCTGGCGGCATGCACCTCGGGGAAATGCCGGCCTGCAACGCGGCGCAGGAACCATTCCTCTTGCAGCAAACGCTGCGCGGCGCCGGCTTGTGTTTCTTGGCCAGTGGGCAAGGTCTTCAGTAGCCACGGGTGACCTTGGCTGTCGTGAACGCGGTACAGCAGTGACTGGCGGCTGCGCGCCAGTTGCGCATCGACCCGCCAGCCATCGATCAGTTGCCCTGGGCGCAGCGCTGTCGGCACAGGCCACTGTTGCAGTTGTGCCAGGGTGTCTCCCAAGTTTGCTGGCCCCAGTTGCTCGATCCGCACCAGCAGGGCGCTGGCGTTGTCTTGGCTGCCGCACAGATGAGCGCTGGCCACCAGCGTATTGGCCGCCTCCTGTAGATCAGCGTGCTCGCGCAGCACCGAGAGGATGCCTTGGTCGCCCAGGCTGGCCCACACCCCGTCGCTGAGCAGCAGGTAGCTTTCACCGCTGTGCAGCTCGCCTTCGAGGTAGTCGACCAGCAGGTGCTGATCCAGCCCCAAGGCGCGCTTGAGTACATGCTGCATGCCGGGTTGATCCCAGACATGGTCTTCGCTCAGGCAGTGCAAGCGCCCCTGGTGCCAGCGATAGACCCGGCAGTCGCCAACGTGGGCCAGGGTGAAGCGCCGCCCGCGGATCACCAGCGCGCTCAAGGTGGTCAACAGCGGTTGGCCACTGCCCTGGGCGCGCAGCCAGCGGTTTTGCGCCAGCAGCAGGCGATCGAGCGCCTGCGGCACGGCCCAGGTCGCCGGGGTGGCATAGTAATCCAGCGCCAGCGCCTGCAGGCTGGCTCGCGCCGCCAGGCCGCCGTCGGCGCACTGGCTGACGCCGTCGGCGAGGGCGAACAGATAGCCCTTGCTGGCAGCCAGCTCCGGCGCCGGGGTGACCAGGCGCAAAGCGTCCTGGTTTTCCGCGCGCGGGCCGGTGGCCGTGGCTTGGGCAAAGCTCAGTTGCAGGCTCATGTTGGCTGCCTCAGACCCGTGCCGCGGTGACCGCCGCCGAGCCCCAGGTGGTGCGCCAGCGTTGCTTGACCCCATGCAGGCCGAACCAGGCCAGCAGGCCGAGGCTGGCGAACAGCCACAGCCCCAGCTGATAGTCGCCAGTGTGCTGCTTGATCATGCCCAGGCCTGCGGCCAGGATGAAGCCACCGATGCCGCCGGCCATGCCGATCAGCCCGGTCATCACGCCGATTTCCTGGCGAAAGCGCTGCGGTACCAATTGGAACACCGCACCATTGCCCGCACCAAGACCGAGCATGGCGCTGACGAACAAGGCCAAGGCCGCGGCAGCGCTGGGCAGGTTGAAGCCGACCGCAGCGATGCACACTGCGGCTACGCTGTACATGCCCAGCAGGGTGCGGATACCGCCGAAGCGGTCGGCCAGGGCGCCGCCCAGCGGGCGCATCATGCTGCCGCCAAAGACGCAGGCGGCGGTGTAGTAGCCGGCAGTCACCGGGCTCAGCCCGTACTGGTCGCTGAAGTAGCCGGGCAGGGCGCTGGCCAGGCCGATGAAGCCGCCGAAGGTGACGCTGTAGAAGAACATGAACCACCAGCTGTCACGATCACCCAGCGCCTTGAAATAGTCGGCCATGGCTTTGGGCTTGGGGCGTTGTGGGGCGTTGCGTGCCAGCCAGGCGAACAGCACCAGGGTCAGCAGCAGCGGGATCAGGGCGAAGCCGAACACGTTGTTCCAACCAAAGGCTGCCGCCAGCGCCGGGGCCAGCAGTGCGGCGAACACGGTGCCGGAGTTGCCGGCACCCGCGATGCCCATGGCCTTGCCCTGGTGTTGTGGCGGATACCATTGCGAAGCCAGTGGCAGCGAGACCGCGAACGAAGCGCCGGCAACCCCGAGGAACACGCCGAGCAGCAACGCCTGCTCATAGCTGTGCACACCCAGCAACCAGGCACAGGCCAAGGCCAGGATCACCACCACCTGACCGAGCAGGCCGGCGGTTTTTGGCGACAGGCGATCGACCAGCATGCCCATCGCAAAGCGCAGCAGTGCGCCAGCCAGGATCGGTGTCGCGACCATCAGGCCACGTTGTTGCGGGCTCAGTTGCAAGTCGGCGGCGATCTGCACCGCCATGGGGCCAAGCAGGTACCAGACCATGAAGCTCAGGTCGAAATACAGGAACGCGGCGAACAGGGTAGGCACATGCCCGGACTTCCAGAAACTCGTACTCATCGAACACCTCGCGCGGCTTGCAACGGTAGTCATGCCCTGTCTGTGCAGGGCCGGAACGAAAAAGACGCCGCTACCCGATCCACCACAGTGGAGGGGAGAGCGACGTCTTTGTCGGAGGGTTGGGCAACCGCCGTTGGCTACCTGTGGTATTTGTTCAGCAAGAGCCGGGCCAATCTTGAGCCGGCTGTTTTGGCTTGTCAGTGCCGGTCAGCGTTTACTGGCCGCAAGGCTCAGCCCAGCATCTCGTGCATGGCAATAATCTGCTCGGCCACCTGTATCAGCTTCTGCTGTTTGCTCATGGCCTGGCGACGCATCAGGGTGAAGGCCTGCTCCTCGTTGCAGTCCTTCATCGTCATCAGCAAGCCCTTGGCCTGCTCGATGCGCTTGCGCTCGGCCAGTTGCTGGTCGCGCGCCAACAACTGGGCCTTGAGCGCCTGGTCGCTCTCAAAGCGGGCCATGGCTACATCCAGGATCGGCTGCAGGCGGGCGCTATGGATGCCTTCGACGATGTAGGCGCTGACCCCAGCCTGGATCGCCTGGCGCATCACCTGCGGGTCGTGCTCATCGGTAAACAGCACGATGGGGCGCGGTCGATCACGGCTGACCAGCACCACTTGCTCCATCACATCCCGCCCCGGTGACTCGGTATCGATCAATACCACATCGGGACGCACCGTTTCGACGCAGGCGGGCAGGTCGATGGTCAGCCCGCCAGCTTCGATGACCTCGAAGCCGGCTTCGACCAGTGCGGCCTTGAGCCGGCCAACTTTCTTTTCGGTGTCGTCGATCAGCAGGATGCGTAGCATGTTCGTCCCCCTCACAGACCGACACGGGCGCTGGGTGTTTCAGCCATGGCATGCAGGCGAAAGCTGCGCGCATAGCCGTGGGGATCGCTGCCATCCCAGCGGATGCCGTCGATCAGCAGGCTGCTGCGCATTGGCAGCTCAGCGCAAGGCACGCCGAGTGCTGCCGCAGCTTCCCGGTAGAGCGCCAGCTGCTGCACCTGGCGAGCGACGTCGAGGTAATCAGGGTCTTCGCGCAAAAGACCCCAGCGGCGGAACTGAGTCATGAACCACATGCCGTCGGACAGGTACGGCAGGTTGGCCCGGCCTTGGTCGAACAGGCGCAGCGCATGCCGGTCTTGCCAGCGGTTGCCCAGGCCGTCCTGGTAGTCGCCGAGCAAGCGCGGCTCGATGTTTTCCAGCGGCGTATCCAGGTACGCCTTGCCGCTGAGCAACTGGGCGGTGCTGCGGCGGTTTTCCGGGCTCTGCTCGATGAAGCGGCTGGCGGCGAGAATGGCTGTGATCAAGGCTCGGGCGCTGTTGGGGTATTGCTCGGCAAAGGCGCGCGCGCAACCGAGGACTTTTTCTGGATGATCTGGCCAGATCGACTGACTGGTGGCCAGGGTGAAACCTTGGCCTTGGGCCACGGCATCGGCCGACCAGGGTTCGCCGACGCAAAAGCCATCGATACGCCCGGCCTGGACGTGAGCGACCATCTGCGCCGGTGGCACCACGACACTGTGCACGTCGCGCAGTGGATGAATGCCTTGGCTGGCCAGCCAATAGTACAACCACATCGCGTGGGTGCCGGTGGGGAAGGTCTGGGCGAAGGTCAGTCGTGGGCCATTTTGGTGCGCAAGCCTGGCCAGTGCTTCAGGGCTGGTCACGCCCTTGCGTTGCAGGGCCGGCGACAGGTTGATCGCCTGGGCATTCTGGTTGAGGCCCATGAGCACCGCCATGTCGCTGACCGGTACTCCGCCGATACCCAGGTGTACGGCGTAGATCAGGCCATATAGGCAGTGCGCCGCGTCGAGTTCGCCGCTGACCAGTTTATCGCGCAGGCCGGCCCAGGAGGCCTGGCGCTTGAGGTTGAGGGTCAGGCCCTGTTGCTGGGCAAAGCCTTGGGTGGCTGCGACCACTACCGAAGCACAATCGGTCAGAGCCATGAAGCCAATGTCCAGGCTGGGCTTTTCCGGTGCATCGCTGCCGTTGACCCAGGCCAGAGGTGTTGCGCGGGGGAATGTATTCACGAAGCTCCTCGCCCGTACTGAATAGGCTTTGAAGCCTGAGCGAAGCAAGCGATATGCCAGAGGTGCGGTAAAGGCCTGTCGCGGCGGCGGCGTGCTGGCTATAATCGCCCCCTCACTCACCCCCGAGTCTTGCCCGCCCATGTATACCCTGGCCCGCCAGCTGTTGTTCAAGCTTTCTCCGGAAACCTCCCACGACCTGTCCCTCGACCTGATCGGCGCAGGTGGCCGGCTGGGGCTCAATGGCTTGCTGTGCAAGCAGCCGGCAGCAACCCCGGTGACCGTCATGGGCTTGAACTTCGCCAACCCGGTGGGCCTGGCCGCAGGCTTGGACAAGAATGGCGCGGCCATCGATGGCTTCGCCCAGCTGGGTTTTGGCTTCGTCGAGATCGGCACCGTGACCCCGCGTGCGCAACCGGGCAACCCCAAGCCGCGCCTGTTCCGTCTGCCAGAGGCGAGCGCGATCATCAACCGCATGGGCTTCAACAACCTAGGCGTCGATCATTTGCTCACGCGGGTGCGGGCTTCGCGCTATGACGGCATCCTGGGCATCAATATTGGCAAGAACTTCGACACCCCGGTCGAGCGCGCGGTTGACGACTACCTGATCGGCCTGGAGAAGGTCTACAACGACGCCAGCTATATCACCGTCAACGTCAGCTCGCCGAATACCCCGGGCCTGCGTTCGCTGCAGTTCGGTGACTCGCTCAAGCAACTGCTCGATGCCCTGGCCGTGCGCCGCGAGCAACTGGCGAGCGAGCATGGCAAGCGCGTGCCGCTGGCGATCAAGATCGCCCCGGACATGACCGATGAAGAAACTGCCCTGGTAGCGGCGGCCTTGCTCGAGTCGGGTATGGATGCAGTGATCGCCACCAACACCACGCTGTCTCGCGAAGGCGTCGAAGGCCTGCCGTTCGGCGGCGAGGCGGGTGGGCTGTCGGGGGCTCCAGTGCTGGAAAAAAGCACCCACACGGTGAAGGTGCTGGCGGGCGAGCTGTCCGGGCGGATGCCGATCATCGCTGCGGGCGGGATTACCGAAGGCCGGCATGCTGCCGAGAAGATCGCCGCGGGTGCGAGCCTGGTACAGATCTATTCGGGCTTCATCTACAAGGGCCCGGCGTTGATTCGCCAGGCGGTGGATGCCATCGCTGCCATGCCGCGCCAGTAACGGCGGGGCATAAAAAAGGGCCCCATCAAGGGGCCCCTGGGCCGTAGCCCGCCGCCCGGATGGGGCGTGCATGGTGACTCGAATTCAATGTCCTCGTTCAGCCAACGGCGTGATTTTCGTTGAGTCTATGGATGCCAGCGGTGCCGGTCATACCGTCCCAGTTATCTCCGCGACCTTCGCGCCAGCCGTTGATCCAGGCCTGGCGAACGGATGGAAGGGTGAAGGGGCAAAGTTCGCGAGATTTGCCGGTGACCCCATACTGGTAGCCACGTGAATATGCTCTTTCCAACGGATCACGCTTAAGTCTTCTCATAGGGTGTTGCCCTCACTTGTTGACTGTAATGTCCCGTCGGCCTCTCTGAGGCCGGGCAGAATCTTTCTGCCGGTTTTGCGCTCGCTGCCGGCGTCGCGAGCAGAAGTGTCGTTCCATTGCGAAACGACCTGAGTTCAGTTCTAACGAATGCGAGTCACAGTGTGAATGATCGATTTGTCATAAGGACGTAACCTTTCTGCCGATGAAAGGATAAGTAAAATGCGACTCAACCCTGTTTAGGCTTTAGCCCGCTATGATCAGGGTTTAGTGGCGGTTGCAGTCATTTGGCCATTGTTTCCGGCACATGACTGAAATAATTGGTAATGCGACGAAGGGTCACGCCTTCCCCGCGAACCCACGAAATTTTCACACTGCCCGACGATCAAAGCGTTTTCACCCAGGTGAGTGCTTAACTGTCGGGTGGCCTGGCGCTTGCTCTGCACGCAGCGCCACCCGAGCGCCTGTGAAAAGGGCGCTCGGGTAAACATCGGCGGGACGATGCGTCGACCCGTCACTTAAATAGCCAAAGGCTCTGGATTACTCATGTCGGACCGTTTCGAACTTTATCTCACCTGCCCCAAGGGCCTGGAAGGCCTGCTTGCCGAAGAGGCCCGTGGCCTTGGTCTGGAGGAGGTGCGTGAGCACACCTCGGCGATTCGTGGCGAGGCCGACATGGAAACCGCCTACCGCCTGTGCCTTTGGTCGCGCCTGGGCAACCGCGTGCTGCTGGTCCTCAAGCGCTTCTCGATGAAGAACGCCGATGACCTGTACGACGGCGTCAACGCCGTCGACTGGCAGGATCACCTGACCGCCGATGGCACCCTGGCCGTGGAGTTCAGCGGGCATGGTTCGGGGATCGACAACACTCACTTCGGCGCCTTGAAGGTCAAGGACGCGATTGTCGACAAGCTGCGTAACCGTGAAGGGCTGCGTCCTTCGGTGGACAAGCTCAACCCGGACTTGCGCGTACATCTGCGCCTGGACCGTGGCGAGGCGATTCTCTCGCTCGACCTCTCCGGGCACAGCTTGCACCAGCGTGGCTACCGCCTGCAGCAAGGCGCCGCGCCGCTGAAAGAAAACCTCGCGGCGGCCGTGCTGATCCGCGCCGGCTGGCCGCGAATTGCCGCCGAAGGCGGCGCCCTGGCCGACCCGATGTGCGGCGTGGGCACGTTCCTGGTCGAAGCGGCGATGATCGCCGCCGACATCGCCCCCAACCTCAAGCGCGAGCGTTGGGGTTTCAGCGCCTGGCTCGGTCACGTGCCGGCGCTGTGGCGCAAGGTGCACGACGAGGCGGCAGCCCGCGCCGAGGCTGGCTTGGCCAAGCCAGCGCTGTGGATTCGCGGTTATGAGGCCGATCCACGGCTGATCCAGCCGGGGCGCAACAACGTCGAGCGTGCCGGCCTGGCGGACTGGGTGAAGATCTACCAGGGTGAAGTCGGCAGCTTCGAGCCGCGTCCTGACCAGAATCAAAAAGGCCTGGTCATCAGCAACCCGCCTTATGGCGAGCGCCTGGGTGACGAAGCCAGCTTGCTCTACCTCTACCAGAACCTTGGCGAACGCCTGCGCCAGGCCTGCCTGGGTTGGGAAGCTGCGGTGTTCACCGGTGCGCCTGAGCTGGGCAAGCGCATGGGGATCCGCAGCCACAAGCAATACGCCTTCTGGAACGGCGCGTTGCCGTGCAAACTGCTGCTGTTCAAGGTTCAACCAGATCAGTTCGTCACTGGCGAGCGTCGCTCGTCCGAGTCGCAAGAAGTCGACAGCCCACGTCCGCTGGCGGTGGCCAGTGAACCGGCGCGGTTGTCCGAAGGCGCGCAGATGTTCGCCAACCGCTTGCAGAAAAACCTCAAGCAACTGGGCAAGTGGGCCCGCCGCGAGCAGGTCGATTGCTACCGCCTGTATGACGCCGACATGCCCGAGTACGCCCTGGCGGTCGATCTCTATCAGGATTGGGTGCACGTGCAGGAATACGCCGCACCGCGCTCGATCGACCCGGACAAGGCTCAAGGCCGTCTGCTCGATGCCCTGGCGGCCATTCCCCAGGCGCTGGGCATCGATCCGCAGCGTGTGGTGCTCAAGCGTCGCGAGCGCCAGAGTGGCACCCGCCAGTATGAGCGTCAGGCTACCGAAGGGCGCTTCCAAGAAGTCAAGGAAGGTGGCGTCAAGCTGCTGGTCAACCTCACCGACTACCTGGACACCGGGCTGTTCCTCGACCATCGCCCGATGCGCATGCGCATCCAGCGCGAGGCTGCCGGCAAGCGCTTCCTCAACCTGTTCTGCTACACCGCCACTGCCACTGTGCATGCCGCCAAAGGCGGCGCGCGCGACACCACCAGCGTCGACCTGTCCAAGACCTACCTGGACTGGGCGCGGCGCAACCTGTCGCTCAATGGCTATTCCGATCGCCATCGCCTGGAGCAGGGCGATGTAATGGCCTGGCTGGAGAACTGCCGCGAGAGCTACGACCTGATCTTCATCGACCCACCCACCTTCTCCAACTCCAAGCGTATGGAAGGCGTGTTCGATGTGCAGCGGGACCACGTGCAGTTGCTCGACCTGGCCCTGGCCCGTCTGGCGCCGGGTGGCGTGCTGTACTTCTCCAACAACTTCCGCAAGTTCCAGCTCGACGAGAGCCTGAGCGCACGCTACGCCGTGGAGGAGATCAGCGCCCAGACCGTCGACCCGGACTTTGCGCGTAACAGCAAGATTCACCGGGCATGGCGTTTGCAACTGCGTTGAGGCGACGAGGTACATTGCGTCGCTAGTGGCCAATGGCTATAAATAGCTAGGGCCGGACAATTCGCAGGACGCTGACGTGACGAGAATGCTCTATGTCCAAGTGTGGCGTGCGTGCGAAGGTGTTCGGCCTGTTCAGCCAGGCGCTGTCCGCTTGGGCGGTCGCCCTGGTGGCCCTGGTGGCTGGCGGCCTGCTCACGGCCGCCCTGGCCATTGCCGCACAGACCTTCTACAAGCAGCAGTTGCGCCAGCGCTTCGAGCTGCTGGCCAATGAGCGCTACAGCCGCATCGCCGAACGCTTCGATGATCAGGAGCAGCGCCTGGATGGGCTGCGCCGATTCTTCAGCTACTCAAGCGAAATCACCCCGCGTGAGTTCGATGGCTACGTCAAACCGCTGTTGCATCGCACCCAGGCCTATTCCTGGGCACCCAGGGTAGAAGTCGGGCAGCGAGAAAGCTTCGAGCGTCAGGCCAGTGCCTGGCTCGGCCAGCCTTATCACATCCGCGATCAGGACGCGCAAGGCGTGTTGCAGCCAGCAGCGGCGCGCGAGCGTTTTTATCCCGTGCTCTATACCCAGGCGGCGACGTTGCAGGGGCAGCCCTATGGCTTGGATCTGCTCGGCCAGCCGCTGCGTGAAGCCACATTGGCGCGAGCGTCGGCGCCGGGGAGCATGGCGGTGTCGGCCCCGTTGGACATGATCAATGTCGAGCCGGTGTATGCCCGTGGCCTGCTGATGGTGGCGCCAGTCTTCGCCGAGCGCGGGCCAGACAATGCGCCCAGCGGCTATGTCATGGCGCTGCTGAGCATGCGCCAGCTGATCGCCGAGGGCCTGCCGCCGCCGGCCGACGATAACCTGGTGGTGCGCATACTCGACACCTCCGGGAGCAATGGCCAGGAAGCGCTGTACGACTCGCAGAATCCGGTCGCGCAGATTCCGATGGCCAGCAACCACTTGCTGCATTTGGCCGATCATCACTACCAGCTGTCGATCCGGCCCAGCCAGGCTTTTTTGCAGGCCAACCGTTCTTCGGCGGTGCACACCGTGGCATTGCTCGGAGGTCTGCTGAGCGTGTTGCTCAGCGCCTTGCTGTACAGCCTGTTCAGCCAACGTCAGCGCGCCTTGCGGCTGGTCGAACAGCGCACGGCGCAATTGCGCATCAGTGAACAATCCCTGCGCGGCACCCACAACCAGTTACGCAGTGTGCTCGATGCAGCGACCCAGGTGGCAATCATCGCTACCAGCCTCAAGGGTGTGGTCGGCACCTTCAATGCCGGCGCCGAACGCATGCTGGGCTACTCGGCCGGTGAGGCGGTTGGACAGCTGAACCTTGCCGACTTGGTCGAAGCTGAAGAACTCGGCCAGCGAGCGCATGCCTTGACCGTGCGTTACGGGCGGGAGATCGCCGGCGGCCAGGCAATGTTCGCCGAAACCGTGCAAGAGGCCGGCGCAGAGCCCGGCGAGTGGACTTTGGTGCGCAAGGACGGCAGCCACTTGTTGGCCAATATGCTGGTGACTGCGGTGCTCGACGAGCAGGGCTTGTGGGTGGGCTATCTGGCGATTTGTATCGACGTGACCGAGCGGCGTCGGGTGCATGAGGCGCTCGCTGCGCGTGATCGGCTGCTGGAAAAGCTCAGCGCCGAGGTGCCGGGAGGTATCTACCAGTACCGCCTGGATGCCGACGGGCATTCGTGCTTTCCCTATGCCAGCCAGGGTTTGTACGACATCTACGAGGTCGACCTGCAGTTGTTGGGCGAGGATGCGACGGTGGTATTCGAGCGCATTCATCCGGACGATCTGGAGCGGGTACGGCGTTCGGTGCGTTACTCGGCCGAGCATCTGTCGCCGTGGCGTGAGGAGTATCGCGTGGTTCTGCCGCGGGCCGGGCTGCGTTGGGTGAGGGGCGAGGCGACGCCGGAGATTGGCGATAACGGCTGCACCTTGTGGCATGGCTATCTGACGGATGTGTCTGATACCAAGCGGGTTGAGGAAGAGCTGCGAGCGCTGTCGATCACTGATGTGCTGACCGGTATTCATAATCGTCGCTACTTCCAGGAGCGGCTCAAGAGCGAGCTGGAACGGGCCCAGCGTGAGGGTCTGGAGCTGGCGGTGATCATGCTCGATATCGACCATTTCAAGCGCATCAACGATGAGTATGGGCATGCGGTGGGTGACCATGTGTTGCGTAGCCTGTGCCAGCACATTGGCCAGCGGTTGCGCCGTAGCGATGTGTTTTGCAGGTTGGGTGGGGAGGAGTTCATGGTGCTGTGTCCGGGGAGTGATGCTGAGCAGGCGCGGTGGTTGGCGTTGGAGTTGTGGCAGGGGGTGCGGAGTTTGGCGATTGAGGGGGTTGGGCGGGTTACTGCGAGTTTTGGGGTGGCTGGGTGGCGGTCGGGGGAGGGGGCTGATGCTTTGTTGTTGCGGGCGGATGCGGGGGTTTATGCGGCTAAGCAGGCGGGTCGGGATCGGGTTGAGGTGGTGTTGCTTTGAGGGGGTAGTGGCTGATTTCCTGATTTCCTGATTTCCTGATTTGTCTGATTCAATGTGTTTTGTGTGATTATCCATTCACGATGGTGATATTTCGGCACCCTTCCGCCCTTACGGCGGGTCACTTTTTGGCAAACGCCCGGTGTGCCGGCCCAGCCAAAAGTAACCAAAAAAGGCTGCGCTCCACCATCCGGCCCTACGCTGCGCTTCGGGTCCCCTCGCTTCGGTGCCTTCCGGGCCCGCGCGGCCTACGATTTGCTGCGCAAATCTACATCTCGCGCCTTCGGCTACGCCGAAGGGTGCTGCGCACCTGGCCCTACAGACACCTACGCTCGGCCTCCTGAAGTCGCGAAGTTAGTGGCGGCGACTGGGCTGGCGTTATCTGGCGATAGTGACAGGTGTGGGGGATGCTCTGGCCTCTTCGCGGGCAAGCCCGCTTGTATGGTTAGACTTGAAGGGGTGGTGGGACTAAATGCCCGATTCTGACTGTTCGCAGCAGTACAGACCGTGGGAGACATCGCCCCACCCCTTCCACCAAAGCGCCGATAAAGA
>NZ_JBCPSP010000040.1:0-55516 GCF_051129895.1 Pseudomonas sp. Je.1.5.c | reverse complement strand
CAGCAAATCGTAGGCCGCGCGGGCCCGGAAGGCGCCGGCGCGAAGGGACCCGAAGCGCAGCGTAGGGCCGTATGTAGGAGCGAGCGGTTTTGCTTACTTTTCCCAAGAGAAAAGTAAGCCGCCGTAAGGGCGGAAGGGGCCAGTGGCATCGCCACATCAAACGGATAAGCTCAAATAACCCAAACCCAAACCCAAACCCAAACCCAAACCCAAACCCAAACCCAAACCCAAACCCCCGCAATCTCCCACCTAACGAAAAAGTTGGACAGCTTCTTGCAAAGGCAGCGCCAGGCGCCCTTAACGCGTCAAAGTTTTGCTTGAAGAGGACTCGCGGTGGATCGCACTCAGTTAATCAGCAACGCCCGCAACAACCTGGCCGGACTCGGCCGGGGCAACCTGGGCGTGCCGCTGTTATTGCTGGTGATGTTGGCAATGATGATGTTGCCGATAGCGCCGTTCCTGCTCGACGTGTTCTTCACCTTCAACATCGCCCTGTCGATCGTGGTCCTGCTGGTCTGCGTGTACGCCTTGCGCCCACTGGACTTCGCCGCCTTCCCAACCATCTTGCTGGTGGCCACGCTGTTGCGCCTGGCGCTGAACGTCGCCTCGACCCGGGTGGTGCTGTTGCATGGCCACGAAGGCCACGGCTCGGCAGGTAAGGTCATCCAGGCCTTCGGCGAAGTGGTGATCGGCGGTAACTACGTGGTCGGTGCGGTGGTGTTCGCCATCCTCATGATCATCAACTTCGTGGTCGTGACCAAGGGCGCCGGGCGGATTTCCGAGGTGAGCGCGCGCTTCACCCTCGACGCCATGCCTGGCAAGCAGATGGCCATCGACGCCGACCTCAACGCCGGCCTGATCGACCAGGCACAGGCCAAGTCGCGCCGTGCCGAAGTAGCCCAGGAGGCCGAGTTCTACGGCTCGATGGACGGTGCCAGCAAGTTCGTCCGCGGCGACGCAATCGCCGGTCTGTTGATCCTGTTCATCAACCTGATCGGCGGCATCCTGATCGGCATGTTCTCGCACAACATGGGCTTTAGCGAAGCAGGCAAGATCTACGCGCTGCTGACCATCGGTGACGGTTTGGTGGCGCAATTGCCATCGCTGCTGCTGTCGACCGCTGCCGCAATCATGGTCACGCGTGCCTCGGGTTCCGAGGACATGGGCAAGCTGATCAATCGACAAATGTTCGACTCGCCCAAGGCATTGGCGGTCTCGGCCGGCATCATGCTGGTAATGGGCGTGGTGCCGGGCATGCCGCATGTCGCCTTCATCAGCCTTGGCCTGATGTGTGCCGGTGGCGCCTACCTGGTGTGGCGCAAGCAGCAGGCGGCCAAGGTCAAGGCGCAGGAGGAAGTGCAGCGTCAGCAAGACCTGCTGCCGTCGCCGCAGCGTGCCATGGAAACCAAGGAGCTGGGCTGGGACGACGTCACCCCGATCGACATGATCGGCCTTGAAGTCGGTTACCGGCTGATCCCGCTGGTCGATCGTAACCAGGGCGGGCAGTTGCTGGCGCGGATCAAGGGCGTACGCAAGAAGCTCTCGCAGGATCTGGGCTTCCTCATGCCTACCGTGCACATCCGTGACAACCTCGACCTGCAACCCAGTGCCTATCGCCTGACCCTGATGGGGGTGATCCTGGCCGAGGCGGAGATCTATCCGGATCGCGAGCTTGCGATCAACCCTGGCCAGGTCTTCGGCACCCTCAATGGTATCGCTGCGCGCGACCCGGCGTTCGGCCTGGAAGCGGTGTGGATCGATGTCGCCCAGCGCGCCCAGGCGCAGTCGCTGGGCTACACCGTGGTCGACGCCAGTACCGTGGTCGCCACCCACTTGAACCAGATTTTGCAGAAGCACTGCCACGAGCTGATCGGCCACGAAGAGGTCCAGCAGTTGCTGCAGGTGCTGTCCAAGGCTTCGCCCAAGCTTGCCGAGGAGCTGGTGCCGGGCGTCATTTCCTTGTCGGGGCTGCTCAAGGTCCTGCAAGCACTGCTTTCCGAGCAAGTGCCGGTGCGTGACATCCGCAGTATCGCCGAGGCAATCGCCAACAACGCCGGCAAGAGTCAAGATACCGCCGCGCTGGTTGCCGCAGTGCGCGTCGGATTGTGTCGCGCCATCGTGCAAAGCATTGTCGGCGTTGAGTCCGAGCTGCCTGTGATCACCTTGGAGCCAAGGTTGGAACAGATTTTGCTCAATAGTCTGCAAAGGGCCGGGCAAGGTCAGGAAGATGGTGTTCTTCTTGAACCGAGCATGGCCGAGAAGCTTCAGCGTTCGTTGATCGAAGCGGCCCAGCGTCAGGAGATGCAAGGCCAGCCAGCTATCCTGCTGGTGGCCGGCCCGATCCGCGCCATGCTGTCGCGCTTCGGTCGCCTGGCTGTACCGAATTTGCATGTTTTGGCGTATCAGGAAATACCTGACAACAAGCAAGTCACCATCGTTGCCACCGTGGGCCCCAACGGCTGAGGTAGTGGGTTATGCAAGTTAAGCGTTTTTTCGCCGCCGATATGCGTCAGGCCATGAAGCTGGTCCGTGATGAGCTGGGCGCCGATGCCGCCATCATCGGCAACCGGCGCATTGCCGGCGGTGTCGAGCTGACGGCCGCGCTGGACTACAAACTGTCCGCGCTGGCCCCGCGCGTGCCCAATGCCGAGCTTGAAGATGAGCTGCGCAAGACCCAGTCGCGCATCGCCACCGCCCAGGCCGAGCTGAGCAGCCGCAACGATACCGATGAAGGCAACCGCCAGTTGTTCGCGGGACTGTCGCTGACCGCATCCGAGCCGTTGATCGAGCCGCACGTCGATGTGCCGCCGGCTGCCGCCGCACCCGCGCCGGCGCCAGTCGATCCGCGCCTGTTCGATGCCATGCGCTCGGAGCTTTCCGGTCTGCGCGAGCTGCTCGAAGTGCAGCTCGGCTCGCTGGCCTGGAGCCAGTTGCAAGGCAGCAAGCCAATGCAGGCCAACCTCTGGCGGCGTCTGCAACGCGTCGGATTGTCTGGCGCACTGGCCCGCGAGCTGCTCGACCTGGTGGCCGAGATCGACGAACCGCGCCAGGCTTGGCGGATGATCCTGGCGCACCTGGCGCGGATGATCGATGTGCCCGAGATCGAACCGATCGAGGAGGGCGGGGTGATCGCCATGGTCGGCCCGGCCGGCATGGGCAAGACCACCACGCTGGCCAAGCTGGCCGCACGTTATGTGCTCAAGTACGGCGCCAGCAACTTGGCTCTGGTGAGCATGGACAGCTTCCGCATCGGCGCCCAGGAGCAGCTCAAGACCCTTGGGCGGATCCTCAACGTGTCGGTGACCTACGTCGATCCTGGCGAGTCGCTGGCCCAGGCGCTGGAGCCGCTACTGCGCAAGCGCGTGGTGCTGATCGATACCGCTGGCCTGCAAGCCAGCGACCCGGCACTGCGCATGCAGCTTGAAACACTTGCAGGGCGCGGGATTGCCGCCAAGAATTACCTGGTGCTGGCCACAACCAGCCAGAAACAGGTGCTCACCGCTGCCTACCACAGCTACAAGCGCTGTGGCCTGGCCGGTTGCATCCTGACCAAACTCGATGAAACGGCCTGCCTCGGCGAAGTATTGAGCCTGGCCATCAGTCATGAACTGCCGGTTGCCTATCTCACCGATGGCCCGCGCATTCCTGACGACCTGCACCTGCCGCGCAAGCACCAGTTGGTCAGCCGCGCAGTCAGTGTGCAAATGCAGGAAGACCCCAGCGAAGAGGCCATGGCCGATATGTTCGCTGATCTCTACCACAACTCTGGCAAACGCGCGGGTTGAGGGAGAACGTAATGCAAAATACCTACATCAAGGGCTTCGAGAACAGCCCCACATGTGGCCTCGGTCCAAGCGAGACAAGGTAAAGAACAAATATGGGTAGCATGCATCCCGTACAGGTGATCGCCGTGACCGGTGGCAAAGGTGGCGTCGGCAAGACTAACGTTTCAGTGAACCTGTCCCTGGCGTTGGCCGAGCTGGGTCGTCGCGTCATGCTGCTGGACGCCGACCTGGGCCTGGCCAATGTCGACGTGCTGCTGGGGCTGACGCCCAAGCGCACTCTGGCTGACGTTATCGAAGGCCGCTGCGAGCTGCGCGATGTGCTGCTGCAGGGGCCAGGTGGCGTGCGCATCGTCCCCGCCGCCTCCGGCACCCAGAGCATGGTCCACCTGCAGCCAGCACAGCACGCGGGCCTGATCCAGGCGTTCAGCGAGATTGGCGACAACCTCGATGTGCTGGTGATCGACACCGCTGCCGGCATCGGCGACTCGGTGGTGAGCTTCGTGCGCGCCGCCCAGGAAGTGCTGCTGGTGGTGTGCGATGAGCCTACGTCGATCACCGACGCCTACGCGCTGATCAAGCTGCTCAATCGCGACTACGGCATGAATCGTTTCCGCGTCCTGGCCAACATGGCGCAGAGCCCGCAGGAAGGGCGCAACCTGTTCGCCAAGTTGACCAAGGTCACGGATCGCTTCCTTGACGTCGCCCTACAATACGTCGGCGCCGTGCCGTACGACGAGTGTGTGCGCAAGGCGGTGCAGAAGCAGCGCGCGGTCTATGAGGCCTTCCCACGGTCCAAGTGTGCATTGGCATTCAAGGCCATTGCGCAGAAGGTCGACAGCTGGCCGTTGCCTGCCAACCCGCGTGGGCACCTGGAGTTTTTCGTCGAGCGACTGGTGCAGCCCACCAGCGCGGGACCCGTCCTATGAGTGCAAGCGGTTTCAAGATGTACAGCAAGGCGTCCAAAGATGCCCAGTATGAGTTGATCGAGCGCTACGCGCCGCTGGTCAAGCGCATCGCTTATCACCTGCTGGCGCGTCTGCCGGCCAATGTGCAGGTCGAAGACCTGATCCAGGCAGGCATGATTGGCCTGTTGGAAGTGGCCAATAAATACGACGCCAGCAAGGGCGCTAGCTTCGAAACCTACGCCGGCATCCGCATCCGTGGCGCCATGCTAGATGAGGTGCGCAAGGGCGATTGGGCGCCGCGTTCGGTGCACCGCAACACCCGCATGGTCAGCGACGCGATGCGCGCCGTTGAAGCAAGAACCGGTCGCGACGCTAAAGATCACGAGGTTGCTGCCGAACTCCAATTGAGTCTCGATGATTACTACGGGATTTTGAACGATACCCTGGGCAGCCGCCTGTTCAGTTTCGACGACCTGTTGCAGGACGGCGAACATGAAGGCCTGCACGAGGATGGAGCCAGCGGCCAGATCGAGCCGTCGCGTGACCTTGAAGACGAGCGCTTCCAGGCCGCGCTGACCGATGCGATCGCCAATCTGCCGGAGCGTGAGCGCCTGGTGCTGGCGCTGTACTACGACGAAGAGCTGAACCTCAAGGAAATTGGTGAGGTGCTGGGGGTCAGCGAGTCGCGTGTCAGCCAGTTGCATAGCCAGTGCGCGGCGCGTCTGCGCAGTCGCTTGGGTGAATGGCGGGCGCGGTAACCGGGGTTCGCTGCAGTCGTTTTCACGTTGTACTGAATTGATTGAATGCGCGCTCGGGGGCCGAGCGCGTTTAAGACTGCTTGGAGGTCTACTTGAACAAAGACATGAAAATCCTCATCGTTGACGACTTCTCGACGATGCGGCGGATCATCAAGAATCTGTTGCGTGATCTGGGCTTCACCAACGTCAAGGAAGCCGATGACGGCGTCACCGCGCTGCCGATGCTGCACAGCGAGCACTTCGACTTTCTGGTGACCGACTGGAACATGCCGGGCATGAGCGGGATCGACCTGCTGCGCCAGGTGCGGGCCGACGAGCGCCTCAAGGGCATGCCGGTGTTGATGGTCACTGCCGAAGCCAAGCGCGACCAGATCATTGAAGCGGCCCAGGCCGGCGTCAATGGCTATGTGGTCAAGCCTTTCACAGCCCAGGTGCTCAAAGAAAAGATCGAAAAGATCTTCGAACGCGTGAACGGCTAAGTCACGCCAGGGGGCGCCATGGAGTCAAACAACACGTCTCTGGGTGAGTTCGAAACGACCCTGAAGAAGCATGCCCAGGAACTGGTCGAGAGCCTTGAGCGCGGCCGGTTTGGCGACGCGGTGCAGCTGATCCATCAGCTTAACCAGACGCGCGACCGCGGCCTGTATCAGGAAGTCGGCAAACTCACCCGCGAGCTGCACAGCGCGATCGTCAGCTTTCAGATCGACCCGGCCATGCCGCAGGCCGAGGAAGTCTCGCAGATCACCGATGCCACCGAGCGCTTGTCCTACGTGGTCAAGCTGACCGAGGGCGCCGCCAACCGCACCATGGACCTGGTCGAACAGAGCACACCGGTGCTCAACGATCTAGCCAGCGAAGCCCAGGCGCTGAGCGCTGACTGGCAGCGCTTCATGCGCCGCGAAGTGGCCGCGCCGGAATTTCGCGAGTTGGTCAAGCGGGTCGACAGTTTCCTGACGCACAGCGCTGAAGGGAACCGCAAGGTCTCCGGGCATCTGAACGACATTCTCCTGGCTCAGGACTACCAAGACCTGACCGGGCAGGTGATCAAGCGCGTCACCGCGTTGGTCACCGAAGTAGAAAGCAATCTGCTCAAGCTCGTGCTGATGGCCAGTCAAGTCGACCGCTTCGCCGGTATCGAACATGACCACCAACAGCTGCGCGCTGAAAAAGATCAAGAAAAACATCCGACTCGGGGTGAAGGTCCGCAGATTCATGCCGATAAGCGTGAAGACGTCGTGTCCGGTCAGGACGATGTCGATGATCTGCTGTCCAGCCTGGGTTTTTAGGGAGCACGTTTAATGAGCTTCGGCGCCGATGAAGAAATCCTTCAGGATTTCCTGGTAGAAGCCGGCGAAATTCTTGAGCAACTGTCCGAGCAATTGGTCGAGCTGGAAAGCCGACCGGATGATGCCGACCTGCTCAATGCAATTTTCCGCGGTTTTCACACTGTAAAAGGGGGCGCCGGCTTCCTTCAGCTCAATGAGCTGGTGGAGTGCTGCCATATCGCGGAGAACGTCTTCGACATCCTGCGCAAAGGTGAGCGTCGGGTCGACGCCGAGCTGATGGACGTGGTCCTCGAAGCGCTGGACACGGTCAACAGCATGTTCGGCCAGGTTCGCGAGCGTAGCGAAGTCACCCCGGCCACGCCTGAGCTGTTGGCGGCCTTGTCGCGTCTGGCTGAGCCCGGCGCCGCTGAGCCCGTGGCGACAGTCGTCGAAGAAGCCCCGGTGGCCCAGGCACCCGCCGCCGAACCGGACATCACCGACACCGAATTCGAGCAACTGCTCGACTCGCTCGATGCGGTCAAGGCCCAAGCGGCCGCTGCCGAACAGCTGCAGGGCGAAGCACCCAGCGCTGAAGGCGACGAAATAAGCGACGCTGAGTTCGAATCTCTGCTCGATCAGTTGCATGGCAAGGGCCAGTTCTCGCCTGAGGTCGTGGCCAGCGCTGCTGAGGCCGCTGCTCAGGCGCCGGTTGGCGATGAAATCACCGACGACGAATTCGAAGCGCTGCTCGACCAGTTGCATGGCAAGGGCACCTTCGCCGCCGATGCATTGCCAGCCACGGCGGCGCCTGCCGCTGCTGGCGCGCCTGCGGCGTCGGGCGATGAGATCAGTGAGCATGAGTTCGAAGCCTTGCTCGACCAGTTGCATGGCAAGGGCAAGTTCTCTGGCGACACGGCCACTGCCGAAACCCCAGCGGCTGCCGTTGCTGCCGCACCGGTAGCGGCCAAGGCCCAAGCTCAGCCTGCACCAACGCCTGCGCCCAAACCAGCCCCGGCGCCCGCTGCAGCGCCTGCACCTGCTGCTGCCAAACCGGCCGCCCCAGCCCGTGCCCCGGCCCCAACTGGCGAAAAGCACGTCAGCGAAGCGGAAACCACCGTGCGGGTCGATACCGCGCGCCTGGACGAGATCATGAACATGGTCGGCGAACTGGTGCTGGTGCGTAACCGCCTGGTGCGCCTGGGCCTCAATAGCGGCGACGAGGCCATGTCCAAGGCTGTGTCCAACCTCGATGTGGTCACCGCCGACTTGCAGACTGCGGTGATGAAAACCCGCATGCAGCCGATCAAGAAGGTCTTCGGCCGCTTCCCGCGCCTGGTCCGTGACCTGGCGCGCCAGCTCAAGAAAGAAATCAACCTGGAGCTGGTCGGTGAAGAAACCGACCTCGACAAGAACCTGGTCGAGGCCCTGGCCGATCCGCTGGTGCACTTGGTGCGCAACGCAGTCGACCATGGCGTGGAAATGCCTGACGAGCGCGAAGCCTCTGGCAAGGCGCGCACCGGCAAGGTGGTGCTGTCGGCCGAGCAGGAAGGCGACCATATCCTGCTGTCGATCTCCGATGACGGCAAGGGCATGGACCCGAACATCCTGCGCGCCAAGGCGGTGGAAAAGGGCCTGATGGACAAGGACGCAGCCGATCGCTTGAGCGAGTCGGACTGCTACAACCTGATCTTCGCCCCGGGCTTCTCGACCAAGACCGAGATCTCCGATGTGTCTGGCCGTGGCGTGGGCATGGACGTGGTGAAAACTAAGATCTCCCAGCTCAATGGCTCGATCAATATCTACTCGGCCAAGGGCCAGGGCTCGAAGATCGTCATCAAGGTGCCGCTGACCTTGGCGATCATGCCGACCCTGATGGTGATGCTGGCCAACCAGGCGTTCGCCTTCCCGCTGGTCAACGTCAACGAGATCTTCCACCTCGACCTGTCGCGCACCAATGTGGTCGACGGTCAGGAAGTGGTGATCGTGCGCGACAAGGCGTTGCCGCTGTTCTACCTCAAGCGCTGGCTGGTCCAGGACCAGGTGCACGAGGAGCAACGCGAGGGCCACGTGGTGATTCTCTCGGTTGGCACCCAGCGCATTGGCTTCGTCGTCGACCAACTGGTTGGTCAGGAAGAGGTGGTGATCAAGCCGTTGGGCAAGATGCTTCAGGGCACGCCGGGTATGTCTGGCGCCACCATCACTGGCGACGGCCGCATCGCGTTGATCCTCGACGTCCCGAGCATGCTCAAGCGTTACGCCGCCAAGCGTTATTGATTTCGGTGGCGCAGCCTGGCGGTTGCGCCGCCTAATGGAGTGTTTATGGCAGTCAAGGTCCTGGTGGTGGATGATTCCGGTTTCTTCCGCCGCCGTGTCTCGGAAATTCTCTCGGCCGACCCGACCATTCAGGTCGTGGGGACCGCGACCAATGGCAAGGAAGCAATCGACCAGGCGCTGTCGCTCAAGCCCGATGTGATCACCATGGACTATGAAATGCCCATGATGGACGGCATCACCGCCGTGCGCCACATCATGCAGCGCTGCCCGACGCCGGTGTTGATGTTCTCCTCGCTGACCCATGAAGGCGCCCGGGTGACCCTCGATGCGCTGGATGCCGGTGCGGTGGACTACCTGCCGAAGAACTTCGAAGACATCTCGCGCAACCCTGACAAGGTCAAGCAGATGCTCTGCGAAAAGGTCCACACCATTTCGCGCAGCAACCGCCGCCTGGGCAGCTACGCCGCGCCTGCGCCGGCTGCAAGCCCAGCGTCGAGCAGCCACGCGCCTTCCAGCAGCTTTGCCAGCAGTGCTCCGGTGCGTGCTGCCGCGCCTGCACCTGCACCTGGGCGTAGCGCCGCGGCTCCCGCTGCAACGCACTCGCCCGCGCCCAAGCGCAAGCCGTACAAACTGGTGGCGATTGGGACCTCGACCGGTGGCCCGGTGGCCCTGCAGCGGGTGCTGACCCAGCTGCCGACCAACTTCCCGGCGCCGATCGTGCTGATCCAGCACATGCCGGCAGCCTTCACCAAGGCCTTCGCCGAACGCCTCGACAAGCTGTGCAAGATCAGCGTGAAGGAAGCCGAAGACGGTGATGTGCTGCGCCCAGGCCTGGCGCTGCTGGCCCCGGGCGGCAAGCAGATGATGGTCGACGGCCGTGGCACGGTGAAGATCCTGCCGGGTGACGAGCGTCTGAACTACAAGCCCTGCGTGGACATTACCTTCGGCTCGGCAGCCAAGTCCTACGGCGACAAAGTGCTCTCGGTGGTACTCACCGGCATGGGCGCGGACGGCCGCGAAGGCGCGCGTTTGCTCAAGCAAGGCGGCAGCACCGTGTGGGCCCAGGATGAAGCCAGCTGCGTGATCTATGGCATGCCCATGGCCATCGTCAAGGCCAACCTGGCCGATGCGGTATACAGCCTGGACGAGATCGGCAAGCACCTGGTCGAGGCCTGCGTCTGATGGATGTCTTGAGCCTGATTGGCCTGATCCTCGCCTTCGTCGCCATCGTCGGTGGCAACTTCCTCGAGGGTGGCCACGTGGGTGCGCTGCTCAATGGCCCGGCGGCGCTGATCGTGCTGGGCGGCACCCTGGCGGCGGCGTTGTTGCAGGCGCCGTTGTCGTCGTTCAAGCGCGCGCTGCAGATTGTCCGCTGGATCATCTTCCCGCCGCGGGTAGACCTGGCTGGCGGTATCGATCGGGTAGTCAACTGGAGCCTCACCGCTCGCAAGGAAGGCCTGCTGGGGCTGGAAGGGGTGGCCGATGGCGAACCTGATCCGTATGCGCGCAAGGGCTTGCAGTTGCTGGTCGATGGCGCTGAGCCGGAGGCTATTCGTAGTATCCTTGAGGTCGACTTCCTGACCCAGGAAGGCCGTGATATCCAGGCCGCCAAGGTATTTGAAAGCATGGGCGGCTACGCGCCGACCATCGGCATCATCGGCGCGGTGATGGGCCTGATCCATGTGATGGGCAACCTGGCCGATCCTTCGCAATTGGGCAATGGCATCGCCGTGGCCTTCGTTGCCACCATCTACGGCGTGGCCAGTGCCAACTTGATCCTGCTGCCGATCGCCAACAAGCTCAAAGCCATCGTCATGCGTCAGTCGCGCTATCGCGAGATGCTCCTCGAAGGCCTGCTGTCGATCGCCGAAGGCGAAAACCCACGCTCGATCGAGCTGAAGCTGCAAGGCTTCATGGAGTAAGCCATGCGTCGCCGTCGTCACACCGAGGAACACGAGAATCACGAGCGTTGGCTGGTGTCATATGCCGACTTCATTACCTTGCTGTTCGCCTTCTTCGTGGTCATGTACTCGATCTCCTCGATCAACGAGGGCAAGTACAAGGTCATTTCCCAGGCCCTGCTCGGGGTGTTCAACGACCCTGAGCGGAGCATGAAGCCGATCCCGATCGGCGATGAGCAGCCGCTGAGCGTGAGGCCGGCCGAGCCTCTGATCAAGGACAGCGAGCAGACCGACGCGGGCCTGGCGCAAACCAGCAACGATCCTTTGCAGACCATCAGCGACGATGTGCGCGAAGCGTTTGGCGACTTGATCAAATCTGACCAGATGACCGTGCGTGGCAATGAGCTGTGGGTCGAGGTCGAGCTCAACTCGGCGTTGCTGTTCGGCAGTGGCGATGCCATGCCCAGCGACGTTGCCTTCGAGATCATCGAGAAGGTGGCCAATATCCTCAAGCCGTTCGCCAACCCGGTGCATGTCGAAGGCTTTACCGACAACATGCCGATCCGGACTGCCCAGTACCCAACCAACTGGGAACTGTCGGCCTCGCGCGCGGCGAGCATCGTCCGCCTGCTGGCGATGAACGGCGTCAACCCTGGGCGGATGGCCTCGGTGGGCTATGGCGAATACCAACCGGTGGCGAGCAACGACAGCGCCGAAGGGCGTGCGCGTAACCGCCGGGTGGTGCTGGTGATTTCGCGCAACCTGGAAGTGCGCCGCAGCCTCACCGGTACCGGCAGCGCCAATGCCACGCCGGATTCTGCGTTGCGCCGCGCTGGCACACAAAGTGCACCTGCAACGCCTGCAGCGGCGGGAGGGGGCTAGCCCCGTCAAATCCCCGTCACCCACATTCACACCGTTCCCGGCAGGGCAGGCGGCCATACCGGGAGGAAGCAAGGCACCATGAGAGTCTGGGCAGTAGCCAATCAAAAAGGTGGCGTCGGCAAGACCACCACTACCATCGCTCTGGCCGGGCTGCTGGCCGAGGCGGGCAAGCGCGTGGTCGTGGTCGACCTTGACCCCCACGGCTCGATGACCAGCTATTTCGGGCACAATCCCGATGCGCTGGAGCACAGCTGCTATGACCTGTTCCTGCACAAGGGCACGGTGCCTGATGGGCTGCCGGGGCAATTGCTGCTGCCGACCAGTGATGAGCGTATTTCCCTGCTGCCTTCGAGTACCGCGCTGGCCGTGCTCGAACGCCAGTCGCCAGGGCAGAGTGGCCTGGGCCTGGTTATCGCCAAGAGTCTGGCGCAGCTGTGGCAGGATTTCGACTTCGCCCTGATCGACAGCCCGCCTTTGCTCGGCGTGCTGATGGTCAATGCCCTGGCCGCCAGTCAGCAGCTGGTGATTCCGGTGCAGACCGAATTTCTCGCGGTCAAAGGCCTGGAGCGGATGGTCGGCACCCTGGCCATGGTCAACCGCTCGCGCAAGCAGGCGCTGCCCTACCAGATCGTGCCGACCCTGTTCGATCGCCGTACCCAGGCTTCCTTGGGCACGCTCAAAGTGCTGCGCGATACCTACGCCGAGAACGTCTGGCAGGGCTATATCCCGGTCGACACGCGTCTGCGCGATGCTAGCCGGGCGGGCGTCACGCCTTCGCAGTTCGACGGCAAGAGCCGCGGGGTGGTTGCCTATCGCGCCTTGCTCAAGCACTTGCTCACCTACAAATCCGCACTGCAGGTGGCCTGATGAACTCAGCCCGGCCCATTACCAGCAAGCCGCAGTTGGCCTTGCAGTCCTATCTGGACGGCTTGCTGCAGGAAGCTACCGAGACGTTCGAGGCGCCCGCTGCAGAGCCTGCGCCGAGCGAAGACTTCGAGGCTGCGGTACGCGAAGAGCAGGCCCGCGACGCCCAGCGTCAGGTCGAGCCTGCGCCAACGTTAGCCTCACGGCCTTTTGCCGAGCCGCAACCCAAGGTGCTCGCCACGGTGCTGGCGCCTGCCGCGCCAGTGGCAGAACCTGTGGTCACCGTGGTCGAGGCCCAGGTGGTGGTCGAAGCCAGTATTCCGGTGCTCACCGAAGTTCAGGCGCCTGAGCCAGTCGCGCCGTTGGTCGAAGTGCACCTGCCTGCGCCCAACGTTCCAGCGCCGCCAGCGACGGTTGACGGCCGGCCGCAGTGGGCCGCCGAGCCTTTCGAATGCTTGCTGTTCGATGTCGCCGGGCTGACCCTGGCGGTACCCCTGGTATGCCTGGGGTCGATCTATAGCCTGGCCGGCCAGGAGTTGACGCCACTGTTTGGCCAGCCGGACTGGTTCCTCGGCATCCTCAGCTGCCAGGCGGGCAATCTCAAGGTGCTGGATACCGCGCGCTGGGTGATGCCGGACCGCTACCGCGATGACTTGCGCCAGGGCTTGCAGTACGTGATTTCTGTCCAGGGCTATGAGTGGGGGCTGGCGGTGCATCAGGTCAGCCGTTCGTTGCGCCTGGACCCGAACGAGATCAAGTGGCGCAGCCAGCGCGGGCAACGTCCGTGGTTGGCCGGCACGGTGATCGAACACATGTGTGCCTTGCTCGATGTCGCTGAACTGGCCGAGTTGATCGCCAGCGGCGCCGTCAAGCAGTTGCACGCCAAACACTAATAAATGACGGCCGCTGCTGCCGCGGCCACACCGAGCACACCGCCGATGGCGGATTTTGAGGGGTAGGGGAATGAAAAAGTCGTCCGCACAAGGTTCCGAAGATCCGATCCTGCAGTGGGTAACCTTCCGCCTGGACAACGAGTCCTATGGCATCAATGTCATGCAGGTACAGGAAGTCCTGCGTTACACCGAGATCGCTCCGGTTCCGGGTGCGCCGAGCTACGTGCTGGGCATCATCAACCTGCGCGGTAACGTGGTCACCGTGATCGACACCCGCCAGCGCTTTGGCCTGGTGCCGACCGAAGTGACCGACAACACCCGTATTGTCATCATCGAGGCCGACAAGCAAGTGGTCGGCATCCTGGTCGATAGCGTCGCGGAAGTTGTCTACCTGCGTCAGTCGGAGATCGAGACCGCGCCAAACGTGGGTAACGAAGAGTCGGCCAAGTTCATCCAGGGCGTGTGCAACAAGAATGGCGAGCTGCTGATTCTGGTCGAGCTGGACAAGATGATGACCGAGGAAGAATGGTCCGAGCTGGAGAACATCTGAGTTGATTTTCGAGGTTGCTGTCATCTTCCTGGCGCTGTTATGGGCGCTGAGCCTGTGGTTTTTTCTCAACTACAGCAAGCGTCAGCGTGAGCTGGCCGCCCAGCAGGCTCAAGGTGATGCGCTGCGCGACCAGCGCATCAAGGACCTGGCCAAGCGCCTGGACGACTACCAGAATGGCACGGTGCGCATGGGTGAAGCGCTCCATGAGCTGCGTGCGGTGGTTGCGCCGCTGCCGGATAAACTCCAGCAGCTGGAGCAGCGTGACCCGAATGACGTGACCTTCACGCAGGCGGCCAAGCTGGTGGGAATGGGCGCCAGCGTCGAGGAGCTGACTCAAACCTGCGGCTTGACCCAGGCCGAGGCGCAACTGATGAGTAAGTTGCACCGTGGCGAGTGAGCAGAACAGGCGACCAGGGTCGCCTGTTTTCATTTAGGTATTGATCCACGCATGCTGGCCACCGACTTTGGCAAAGCGGCTGAGGGGCAATAGCTCTTTTTCAACGAGCATCCAAGCCTGTAGATTCACGTACAACCAGCTTTTGGTGCGGGGCATGCCATACAGCTTTCTGACCTGGCGCAGTCGGTACAGATCGGGGAGCAATCGGTCAACCACATCGGTGAACAGGGCCGGCCCGGTGAGGCGATTCAAGCGACTGGCATACTCATAAAATCCTGTTGGGTCTTCAGCCAGGCTTGGCTTTGTACGATAGAAATCCGGTTCATTCTGATAGCGTGCATGCATTTCATCAGAAATGGCCACCAAGGTCGGGTTACCTGGGTGGCTGCCGATCATGCTGGTATTGTACTGAAAGTGCATCCCTAGTTTTTCATTGGACATCGCCGGATGAAGCAGCAAGCCGTTTTTGCTGGTCGCCAGCTCCACTTCATCGATCGCCTCTGCCACGCACGCTCCGGCGCCAATACAGCCCAAGCGATTGCCGCTTGCGGCCAGTAACTCATCATCCAGGTCCATGTACAAACCGCCCTCATGGTGCAGCATTGGGTAGCGCAGTACATCGCAGGCTGACGGGTAGTTGGTGGCAACTCCTGCATTGCCATCCAAAGCGTCCTGGTACTGAGCGAAATACTTGCTTTGCTTGAATGAGATGAAGAAAGGTTGCTCCTCCAGTGTATGAACTTGCAGGTCAGGGGCCTTGCTCTTGAGTAGACGCAGGTTTTCCGTGTGCGCGACGGCGTCTGCGTTGGACAGGTACAACCGATACTGATAGGCGCCGCCCTTGAGCCGCTTGGTGTTCTTGGCAATATTTTCCAACAGCTCTGTATCGATGACCTTGTCTCCGACCCAGAGCGAGGTGATTGTCTTGGGAATCGCCTCGCCACGTATTGGCACAGGTAGCTCTAGCGGTATAGGTAGGTCTACCCCCAGACTGCGCAGGGTGGTGATCCGCATCGGATTGGTGACGGTTCGAGCATGTGGGTCAGCGCGTTTGACGTCGAATTCACCTGGAGTAGCCTGGTAGTAGGATGCGTCGACCTCATTGAGGCGGCTTTGCTCAATGAACAGATCGAACTCCATGTCATAGACCAGCTCCAGCTCGACTAGGAAGTTGCCTTCAATGATCTCCACAGCACTCAGCCGGTCGGGCATACCTGTGTACTGAGGAATGCGTGAAACCGGACTTGCTCCAGAGGGCAGCTCATCCAGTGGGGCAGTGGGATCGGGGCTGTGGAAGTAGGGCGCGACATCCAGTTCGGGCAGCCGCGGCGGGTCGCTCGGGCCCAGTGGGTAGCCTATCTGGTCGTTGACTCGGCTCGGCAAGACAAAACCATCGGCTTTGACCCGGAAGACTTCTGCACTTTTGGTCAGGCCCTCCACTGCCAAGGGCGTGGCATTGAACAAACCGTAAGCAATGTTGCTGACGCCATCGGCCTTCGCCTCCAGCGTCTTGCCATTGATCGCCTGATCCAACCCCAGGCCTAGCTGGGCTATGCCACCGAGCGCGAGCAGCGGGGCCAGGCCAGGTATTACAAACGTCATTGGCAGTAGCAGATTGAGCGCAGAGGTGAGATAGCCACGCCATCTGGCCTTGGTGACCTCGCTATTGCTGGTGATGATGAAGTCGGCATCGGCGTAACTGCGCTGCTGTTGTCGCAGCGTCACAGCCATGAACAGATCGCCGGTTAGCCGTGGGTTGTACTTTACCGGTCGGTAGTTGACATAGTCGCGTGGCGACCAGCGTCCATCAGTAGTAAAACCTGGTCGATCAGAAGACAGTCGATGGACGGCAGGGTAATCGCCCATGCCCGCCAGGGCTGTGTCAAGGCCACTGAAGTCGAGGCCATCTGGTCCATCGGCGAGGTTGAAATACTGTTTGAGCGCTTGACGTTTGGCGGAGGACTGACACTGTTCGCCGAACCAGTCCTTGAGCAGGTTTTGGTTGGCAAACTCCAGAAACGGCGAACTGTTGCCGGGTAGGTACAGCAGGCTCAGGTCAGTCTCGCCGTCGTTGATGAACAGAAGGTCTGTTGCGGCATACCCGTAAACGGTCAAGGTGCTCAAGCGCAGTTTGCGTCCTCGTGGTATCAGCCTCGCGGCACGCCAGACCAGCTTGCGTGCCGTGTCACTGAGACTACCTTCGCTGACTTGCTTATTGCAGGCAGCAATGAAGTTGAGCTTGTTGGACAGGCGATGACTGTCCAGATGTTGTTGCCAATAACGGTCGAGCTGCGCTCGATAGCGGGAGTGAAAATCGAGCTTTTCGATAAAGCGCTGGAATTTTTCCGCGGGTATGTGTACCTGTGTGGCGGGCTCGTAGCGCATCGGGTCGGTGCGGCGGAACAACCCATTGAACACTTCAAACGCGGCGCTGTTATCGAACGGCCCGAGCGGCGCCAGGTGCTCGACGATCTTGATTGGGCCATTGGGCAAAGTGCCCGCCCAGGGGGCCGAAAACAGGGCGCCGATGGCGTCGTTGTTGGATTCGCCTTGCCAGTTGCCCAGCACCGCCTGAGTCAGGCTCAGGCGCTGCGTGATCAGCGCCTGATAGCGCTGCGGGCCATCAGGGCGATAGTGCAAGGTAACCACATCGATCCGGTCTGGATCCAGGGCCTGGCCGTTGCTCGATGCCCAGTCGCGTATGGCCTGAGCGGCCTCACGGTCAGGACGAGGGAAGTTCGCCAAGTGGTCGCGTACGTACTGTACGCCAGCGCTGCTGATGAAAGGTACGGGCATGTCGGTCACCGGGTTGGAAAGTGAGCCGACAGGTTTGCCGATCTGGTGGGTGCCGCAGCGGTAAATAATGCTCGCCACCCGCGATCTGTTAAGTGCGTGTGTCTCAGGCCGTCCGCCAACTGTGCGCATGGCCAATCTCGGCAAGCTTGCCCAGTGGCAATTGGCTGTGCACCAGTTTGACGAACTGGCTCAGATCGAGGGTCTGGTGCAGATCGCGCAGCGGTGAGGTGACCAGTACGCACAGTTCGCGCAGCTGGCGCAATGACGGCAGCTGCTGGTCGATTACATCGTTCAGGACCGCCGGTCCGGTCAGGCGGCTAAGGCGGCGGGCATAAGCGTTGAATGCCATCGGCTGCAGATCGGGGTCAGGCCGTACATCGTAGAAGGTGGGGTCTTGTGCATAGCGCCGCAGGATCTCCTCGGAGATCGCTTCCAGCGTTGGGTTGCCCGGATGACTGCCAATCAGGCTGTTGTTGTACTTGAAGTACATGCCCAGCTGGTCGTTCGATACCGGTGGGGCGAGCAGCAGCTCTCGCGCACTGGCACGCAGCTCAAGTTGTCCCAGCAAATGTTCGCGGCCCTTGACCGAGGGCGACGGCAGTAGGCGATCGTCAGCGTCCAGATAGATCCCGCCGATCTCGTTGAGTAGTCGATAACGCAGAATGTCGCTGGCCGAGCTGAAATTGGTTGCAGCACCGCCATTACCTTCGATAGCCGCTTGGTACTGGGCAAAGTAGAGCGAGCGCTCAAAGTGCTGAAAGAACGGTTCGTCTTCCAGGGGGCGCACGATAAGATTTGGCGCCTTGGCCATGAGCAGTGCACGGTTGTTCTGATACGCCTGGGGATTCATCCGTGACAGGAACAGTTGATAGCGGTAGTGGCTTGCGCTCACCACCTGGGCGTTGTGTTGCAGGGCGGCAAGAAATGCCCCGTCGAGAATGCGATCACCGACCCAAAGGCTGGAGATCAGTCGAGGAATAGCTGTGCGGGTGACGTTATCGGGAGGCGCAAGTTCGATCGGCAGATCCAGTCGAATACCTAATGCATGCAGGCTGCGCATGCGCTGTCGGTCGGTGACGGTGCGTCCGGCAGGTCGCCTTACCAGGGCGCTGGCGGTATTGCTAGTGGTGATCCATCTGGGTGGGTTGAGCAGGGCCAGCTCGTCAACCTTGATGAAGCTGTCGCTATCGAGGTCGTAGTAGACCCAAGCGTTCACCGGGCCGGTGGCCTCATCGAGCAGCGCCGAAAAGCGCGGGGTGAACTCGGCGTCAATGTGAGTGCTCAGCGCCGCCCCAGCGGTGGCACTCACCACTTCATCCTGGCGAAAGGCGAGTTCAGCCGGTGGCAGTTCGAGCTCGGCGGGCGGGCTACTGGTGCGCGGGGCCTGTTCAAGCAGCTCGCGTAGCCGTGGCGACATGTAGCAGCCTGGCCGACGGTAGCGAAAGATTGCCTCGGGGCCGCTCAGGATGCCTGCGGCCAGGGGCAGCGCATTGAACAGGCCGAATGTCTGGTTAACCACCCCTTCGGCTTTATCGGCGAGCATCTTGCCATTGATGGCCTGATCCAAACCCAGGGCGAACTGCGCCAGACCGCCGGCCACCAGTAGCGGTGTAAGCTCCGGCACCACTAGCACTACAGGTGCCAGCAAGGCTATCGCGACATTCAGATAACGGCCCCATTTGCCCTTGTCGATCTGCTGATTGCTGATGATCTGCTGGTCGGCATCCTGATAAGCGCGATCCTTGTAGCGTTTGGCGAGGTACTCGAACAAATCGCCCTGGATCGGCGGGCTGTACTTATCGGCTTTGTAGTTGATCATCTCATTGGGTTGCCACAAGCCGCTGGTGGCCAGGCCGCTGTGGTTGCTGCTCAGTCGGTGCGGCTTGGGGTACAGGCCAAGCCCTTGCAGAGCAGTCTCAAGACCACTGAAGTCCAGACCATCGGGCCAGTCGGCGCGGGCGAAGCAATCGAGTAGCGCGGTGCGTCGAGCGGAGTCCTGACACTGTTGGGCAAACCAGTGCTTCATGGCCGATTGGTCGGCGAACTCGTGCAAAGGAGAAGCGTTGCCGGGCAGGTACAGCAGGGTGAAATCACTGTTCGAATGCTTCAGGCAGAGGATCGCGGTGGCGGTGTAACCGTAGACGTTGAGCAGCGACGCCTGCAGTGTTGCGCCGCGCTGGCGAATCAACCCCAGCGCCTGCCAGGCCAGGCGCCGCCCTTGTTCCGACAGGCTGCCTTCCTCGACCTGTTTGTTGCAGGCGGCTATCAAGCTGATCTTCAGAGCACGCTGGTACAGAGGCAGGCGATGCTGCCAATAGCGGTCGAGACTCTGCTTGAAGTGCTGATGAAAATCCAAGTTCCAGATAAAGTCCTGGAAATCTTCGGCACGGATGCCTATATGGTTGCTTGGGCTATATTCGGTCTCTGCCCGGTGCGTGTACAGACCATTGAACACCAGGTACTCGGAGTAGTTGGACAATGCCCCAGGCCGATGCAGATGGTCGACCAGCCTGGCCGTGTGACTTGGCGCAAGCCCAGCCCAATCGCCGTAATGGAAACCGTGGTAACCCTCGGCAGGTTCGCCTTGCCAGTTGCTCAGCAGCGCCTCGACCAGGTTCATTTTCTGACTGACCACGGCATTGTCATGCCATCCCGAGTCACGGCTATTGGGCGCGCTCTGGTAGTGCAGGGTGACCACATCGATGTCGCGCGGGGCGGTGGATACGCCGCGCTCGTGCAACCAGTCTTTTAGCAGGGTTTCGGCATGCTGGTCCGGGCGCGGGAAGCCGTCGAGCGCTTCGCGCACTAGGTCAGCGGGAGAGGGGTTGAGATAAGGCATGGCTAGCTGAACCTGAGCTGGGAAAACTGCAGGTTCGGCCAAGACCCAGGCCAGCAGGTGCTAGATAGTGCTACGCCCGTTCGGCAGGCCCAGCAGCGGTGGGGTGATATCGCGCTCGCTGGCCGCGTCATCATTGAAACCCGCCGGGACCTTGCCGCGTAGCTGCCAGGCGAAGGCAATGATTTCGGCGATGGTCAGGTACAACGCTTCGGGAATCTGCTCGCCCAGTTCCAGGCGTGCCAGCAGGCGGACCAGCTCGGCGTTCTCGTAGATTGGCACTTCGTGTTCGCGGGCGATCGCCAGGATCGCTTCGGCCAGGGCGTCATCGCCCTTGGCGCTGAGGGTGGGCGCCTGCTGGCCGTCATAGCTCAGGGCGATGGCCTGACGTGGCGGTTGCTTGCTCATGCGGTTTCGTCCACCCAGCGTTGCTCCAGTCGGGTCCGAGGGCCTTGCGGCGGGATACCGGGGCGGCACTCCAGATCCCCTACATCCAGGCCACGCTGGAGCAGACGCTCTCGCAGGTGGCCCAGTTGGCTGTCGATCAGCTCGGCGGTGCGCGGTAGCTCCGCCCACAACTGCCCGGACAGCCGGCCTTGGCTCAGTTGCGCCTGCACCTGCAACGGGCCAAGCGGGGCCAGGTCGAATGCCAGCTCGATGCGCCATAGCGATTGCTGTGGATCACGTTGCTCACGCTGCGGGTCGGCTTGCTGCTGCGGCGTCTCCTCGCGTTGCAGTTTGACCTGCAAGGGGATGAAGTCCTGGCCATGACGCACGGGGATCTCGGTTTGCCAGGTGGTCTGCAGGTTGCCGTTATCCAGCGTACCGGTCTGCTGCAAGCTGGACAGGGCATGGCTTTGCAGGCGCGAGATGGCGGCGGCGGCCAGGCGCAGCAGCTGTTGCAGGTCGGCCTCCTGCTCAAGGTTTTGCAGCAGGCGCGAGGGCAGCGGAAAGCTACCCGGTTGTGGCCGCGGGCTAACCTTGTCGAGCATCCCCAAGGCACTGCGCGCCATGCCAGGCAGCACTTGGGCCAGGGTGTTAGCGGCAATGGTCGGATTGAGCATTGGGTTGCCCGGCACGCCGGGCAAAGCTTGCGCCACCAGCCTGACCAACTGCGCCTTGAGGTCGGGCACGATGCCTGCGCTCAAGTCGCCCAGCAGTTTCGCCTCGAGAAATGCGCCGCTGTTGTTCAGCGCTTGCGCCACTGCCTTGGCATCGCCCAGTTGACTGGCCTGCGGCAGGCTGGCCAACAGGCGCTCGGCGCTGGCGCGCAGTTCGCCAGTGCCACCAGGGCTGCTGGTCAATTGTTGCAGCGCGTTCAATACCCCTGGCAGCGATGCCTGTCGGCTCTGTTGCGAGGCCAGCTGCTGGGAGACCAGCAATTGATCCTGACGACCGCTCAGCGGCACGAAACGCAAAGATTGATCGCTTTGCACCAAGGCGCTGAGCAGGCTGCCAACCGCCAGTGGCCGGGGGCTTTCGATGCTCAAGGTGGCGCCGGCCTGGCTGCTGTTGAGCAGGCTGACCAGCGAACGGAAACTGGCCGCCTCGCCCGGATTGACCGGCAGCGCCTGGTTAGTCAGCACTTTGCCTTGCAGCAGGGCGCCCACCGGTATTTGTGCGGTGTCCAGGCGGGTGAGGGTGCTGACGTTGCTGGCGTTGGCCTGCTGCACCATGACCGCCAGGCGGTTGCCGTCAGCCTGGCTGACCATCAACTGAGTGCCGGGTGGCAGTGGCTGGCTGGCAGTGGTCTGAACTTGGCTCTGGGTACCGTTGGCCAGGGTCAGGCGCAGCAGCAACTGGAAGTCGACGCCCAGCTGGCGCAAGGACATTACCTCGGCCTTGGCCGTTTCGCCAGGCGGCACGAGACCGGGCTGCGGCTGCAGCAGGCGCAGCAGTTCGCCGGTCATGGCGGCCTTGGCCGCTTGCGGGCCTAGCGCGGTTTGTGCGCCGAGACTATTGATTTCGGTCATGATTGTATACAACCTGTGGAGCCAGCCCTCTTGGCAGCGAGTCGTCGCATGTAATAATGCCGCCCGCGCCGCCCGCCACTGCCCACTATAACGGCAGGGCAGGGGGTGACTTGAGATATTGGCCGAGACCCGACACAGAATAAGGCGAAACCGTGACCCTGGACCTTCAAGCCACTGGCCTGGCCTGCGAGCGCGACTGGCGCCTGCTGTTCGAGCACCTGGATTTTCAGCTGCGCCCTGGCGACATGCTCCAGGTCAGCGGCCCTAACGGCAGCGGCAAGACCAGTCTGCTGCGCCTGTTGGCGGGGTTGATGCAGCCGACTGCCGGACAGATCCTGCTCAATGGCCAGCCGTTGACCGAGCAGCGCCATGCCCTGGCCAGCATCCTCTTGTGGATCGGCCATGCCGCTGGCATCAAGGACCTGCTCACTGCCGAAGAGAACCTCGCCTGGCTGTGCGCCCTGCACCAGCCCGCCACCCCCGAGGCTATCTGGCAGGCGCTGGCAGCGGTGGGCCTGCGCGGCTTCGAGGATGTGCCGTGTCACACCTTGTCGGCCGGCCAGCAGCGCCGCGTGGCGCTGGCTCGACTGTATCTGCACAGCCCACCGCTGTGGATCCTCGACGAACCGTTCACTGCCCTGGATAAACAGGGTGTGGCTCAGCTTGAGGCGCATCTGGCGGCCCACTGCGAAGCCGGTGGCACGGTCGTGTTGACCACCCATCACACCCTCGAGCGCAAGCCGTCCGGTTATCGTGAACTGAATGTGGGGCAGTGGGCGGCATGAGCGTATTTGTCCTGTTGTTGCGGCGCGAGGCCCGCTTGTTGTTCCGCCGCCCGGCGGAGTTGGCCAACCCCTTGGTGTTCTTCGCGATCGTGGTCGCCTTGTTTCCACTGGCGGTCGGCCCTGAGACACAATTGTTGCAAACCTTGTCGCCGGGGCTGGTCTGGGTCGCCGCTTTGCTGGCGGTATTGCTCTCGCTGGACGGGCTGTTTCGCAGTGATTTCGAGGACGGCTCGCTCGAGCAATGGGTGCTGTCGCCGCATCCGTTGCCGATGCTGGTGCTGGCCAAGGTGCTGGCGCACTGGATCTTTTCCGGGCTGGCGCTGGTATTGTTGGCTCCGCTACTGGCACTGATGCTCGGTCTGCCATCGAGTTGCCTGCCGGTGTTGCTCGCCTCGCTGCTGCTGGGCACGCCGATACTGAGTTTGCTCGGTGCGGTGGGCGCGGCGCTGACGGTCGGTCTCAAGCGCGGCGGTTTGCTGCTGGCGTTGCTGATCTTGCCGTTGTATATCCCAGTATTGATCCTGGGCAGTGGCGCCTTGCATGCGGCGTTGCAGAATATGCCAGCGACCGGCCATTTGCTGTGGCTGGCCAGCCTGACTGCCCTGGCTGTGACCTTGGCACCCTTTGCGATAGCGGCCGGCCTGAAGATCAGCGTCGGCGAATAACGAGATCTGGGCCTACGGATTGACGCCTAAAGCCCAGCCAAGACCGGATGTACCCTGATGAAAATAAGCTGGACGTGGTTCCATAAGCTCGGTTCCCCCAAATGGTTCTATGCCATCAGCGGCCGCATGCTGCCGTGGCTGACCATCGCTGCCATCGCGCTGCTGGCGGTGGGCATCACCTGGGGCCTGGCGTTCGCCCCGCAGGACTACCAGCAAGGCAACAGCTTTCGCATCATCTATATCCACGTGCCTGCTGCCATGCTGGCGCAGTCGTGCTACGTGCTGCTGGCGGTGGCCGGCATCGTCGGCCTGGTATGGAAGATGAAGATCGCCGACGTCGCCCTGCAGTGCGCGGCGCCCATTGGCGCCTGGATGACTGCGGTGGCATTGCTGACCGGGGCGATCTGGGGCAAGCCGACCTGGGGTAGCTGGTGGGTCTGGGATGCCCGCCTTACGTCGATGCTTATCCTGCTTTTCCTGTACTTCGGCATCATTGCGCTGGGCCAGGCGATCAGCAATCGTGACAGCTCGGCCAAGGCCTGCGCGGTGCTGGCGATCGTCGGCGTGGTCAATATTCCGATCATCAAGTACTCGGTTGAGTGGTGGAACACCCTGCACCAGGGCGCGACCTTCACCCTTACCGAAAAGCCCGCCATGCCGGTCGAGATGTGGCTGCCGTTGCTGCTGACGGTGTTGGGCTTCTACTGCTTCTTCGGCGCGGTGCTGCTGCTGCGCATGCGCCTTGAAGTGCTCAAGCGCGAGGCGCGCGCCAGTTGGGTCAGGGAGGAAGTGTTGAACAGTCTGGGTCAGAGGGCGGTGCGATGAGCTTTGCCTCGTTCGGCGATTTTCTCGCCATGGGCCACCATGGCCTGTACGTCTGGTCGGCCTACGGCATCTGCCTGGCCGTGCTGGCGCTCAATGTCGCGGCGCCACTGCTGGCCCGACGTCGCTACCTGCAAGAAGAGGCGCGCCGTCTGCGCCGGGAGAACAACCAGTGAATCCGCAGCGCAAGAAACGCCTGTTGCTCATCCTCGGCCTGCTGGTCGGTGTCGGCATCGCCCTTGGCTTCGCCCTGAGTGCCCTGCAGCAGAACATCAACCTGTTCTATACACCGACCCAGATCGCTAACGGCGAAGCGCCACAGGACACCCGCATCCGCGCTGGCGGCATGGTCGAGAAAGGCTCGGTGCAGCGCTCGTCCGACTCGCTGGACGTACGCTTCGTGGTCACCGACTTCAACAAGTCGGTGCCAATCACCTACCGCGGCATCCTGCCTGACCTGTTCCGCGAAGGGCAGGGCATCGTCGCCCTGGGCAAACTCAATGCCCAGGGCGAGGTGGTGGCCGACGAAGTACTGGCCAAGCACGATGAGAAATACATGCCGCCAGAGGTCACCAAAGCCCTCAAGGAAAGCGGCCAGGCGGCAAATGGCGTGGAGCGCAAACCATGAACGCAGCCTTGGTAATCCCTGAACTGGGCCAGCTGGCGATGATCCTGGCGATCTGCTTTGCCGTAGTGCAGGCCAGCGTGCCGCTGCTCGGCGCCTGGCGCGGCGACAGCCTGTGGATGAGCCTGGCGCGCCCGGCGGCCTGGGGCCAGTTCGCCTTCCTCAGCTTTGCCTTCGCCTGCCTGACCCACGCCTTCATGACCGACAACTTCTCGGTCGCCTATGTCGCCAGCAACTCCAACAGCGCCTTGCCTTGGTACTACAAGTTCAGCGCGGTGTGGGGCGCGCACGAGGGCTCGCTGCTGCTGTGGGCGTTGATCCTCGGCGGCTGGACCTTTGCCGTATCGGTGTTCTCGCGCCAGTTGCCACAGGTGATGCTGGCCCGGGTGCTGGCGGTGATGGGCATGATCAGCGTCGGCTTCCTGTCGTTCCTGATCATCACCTCCAACCCGTTCCAGCGCCTGTTGCCGCAGGTGCCGACCGATGGTCGCGACCTCAACCCCTTGCTGCAGGACTTCGGCCTGATCGTCCATCCGCCGATGCTCTACATGGGCTATGTCGGGTTCTCGGTGGCCTTCGCCTTCGCCATCGCCGCCTTGCTCGGCGGCCGCCTGGATGCGGCCTGGGCGCGTTGGTCGCGGCCGTGGACCATCGTCGCCTGGGCCTTCCTCGGCGTCGGTATCACCCTGGGCTCGTGGTGGGCTTACTACGAGTTGGGCTGGGGCGGTTGGTGGTTCTGGGACCCGGTCGAAAACGCCTCGTTCATGCCCTGGCTGGTCGGCACGGCGCTGATCCACTCGCTGGCCGTCACGGAAAAGCGCGGGGTGTTCAAGAGCTGGACGGTGTTGCTGGCGATTGCCGCCTTCTCGCTGAGCCTGCTGGGCACCTTCCTGGTTCGCTCCGGGGTGCTGACCTCCGTGCACGCGTTTGCCGCCGACCCTTCACGCGGCGTGTTCATCCTGATCTTCCTGCTGTTCGTGGTCGGCGGCTCGCTGACCTTGTTCGCCCTGCGCGCGCCAGTGGTCAAGAGCCACGTAGGTTTCGCCCTGTGGTCGCGTGAGACGCTGCTCCTGGCCAACAACCTGGTGCTGGTGGTGGCCGCGTCGATGATCCTGCTCGGCACCCTCTACCCACTGGTGCTCGATGCCCTGACCGGCGCCAAGCTGTCGGTCGGCCCGCCGTATTTCGATGCCTTGTTCCTGCCGTTGATGGCGCTGCTGATGGTGGTGCTCGGTGTCGGCGTACTGGTGCGCTGGAAAGATACCCCCGGCAAGTGGCTGGCAAGCATGCTGACCCCGGTACTGATTGGCAGCGCGATCCTCGCGCCGGTCGCAGGGTTTATCGCCGACGACTTCGACTGGCCGGCGCTGGCGACCTTCGCCCTGGCGGCCTGGGTGGTTCTGGCCGGGCTGCGCGACATCCTCGACAAGACCCGCCACAAAGGCCTGGGCAAGGGCCTGCGCGGCCTGTCGCGCAGCTACTGGGGCATGCACCTGGCGCACCTGGGCCTGGCGGTGTGCGCCCTGGGCGTGGTGCTGTCGAGCAACAACAGCGCCGAGCGCGACCTGCGCATGGCGCCGGGCGAGAGTGTCGAGCTGGGCGGCTATCACTTCCTGTTCGAAGGCGCCAAGCACTTCGAGGGGCCGAACTTCATCTCCGACAAGGGCACTGTGCGGGTCTCGCGTGATGGTCGGGAGATCTCCGTGCTGCATCCCGAGAAGCGCCTGTACACCGTGCAGCAGTCGATGATGACCGAGGCCGGCATCGATGCCGGCTTCACCCGTGACCTGTATGTCGCCCTCGGCGAGCCGTTGGAGAACGGCGCCTGGGCGGTGCGGGTGCACATCAAGCCTTACGTTCGCTGGATCTGGCTGGGCGGTCTGTTGACCGGCCTGGGCGGCTTGCTGGCGGCCTTCGACCGGCGCTACCGCGTCAAGGTCAAGACCCGGGTGCGTGATGTCCTGGGCGTGTCTGGAGCAACTGCATGAAGCGTTGGATCATGGTCGTGCCATTGGCGGTGTTCCTGCTGATGGCGGTGTTTCTCTACAAGGGGCTGTTCCTCAAGCCCGACGAACTGCCTTCGGCAATGATCGGCAAGCCGTTCCCGGCGTTCTCCCTGGCCTCGGTGCAGGGCGAGCGAACCCTGACCCAGGCGGATCTGTTGGGCCGCCCGGCGCTGGTCAACGTGTGGGGCACCTGGTGCCCATCGTGCAAGGTCGAGCACCCGTACCTGAACCAGTTGGCCGAGCAGGGCGTGGTGATTCATGGCGTCAACTACAAGGACGACAACGCCGCCGCGCTAAAATGGCTGGCCGAATTCCACAACCCCTATCAGCTGGACATCCGCGATGAGCAGGGCAGCCTCGGGCTGGACCTGGGCGTGTATGGCGCGCCGGAGACCTTCCTGATCGATGCCAAGGGCATCATTCGCTACAAGCATGTTGGCGTCGTCGATGCCACGGTGTGGCGCGAGCAGTTGGCGCCGCTGTACCAGGGCCTGGTTGATGAGGCCAAGCCATGAAGCGGGGGCTGGCAGCCGCTGTGCTGGGGCTCTTTCTGGGCTTGGGCCTGGCCGGGGTGGCCAGGGCGGCCATCGATACCTATCAGTTTCGTGACGACGCCGAGCGCGAGCGCTATCAGCAACTGACCAAGGAACTGCGCTGCCCCAAGTGCCAGAACCAGGACATCGCCGACTCCAACGCGCCGATCGCCGCCGACCTGCGCCGGGAGATCTTCCGCATGCTCGGCGAAGGCAAGAGCAATCAGCAGATCGTCGAGTTCATGGTCGACCGCTACGGCGACTTCGTGCGCTACAAACCGGCCCTGAGCGGGCGCACCTGGCTGCTCTGGTTCGGCCCAGGGATCCTTCTGCTCGGTGGCTTCGTGGTGCTGGCGGTGATCGTCCGTCGGCGTCGGCGCCCAGTGGCCGCTGGCTCCCAGGAGCTGTCTGCCGAACAACGCGAACGTCTCGCCAAACTGCTGGAAAAAGAACGTACCCATGACTGAATTCTGGCTTAGCGCGGGCCTGCTGTTGCTCGCTGCCCTCGGCTTTTTGCTGATCCCGATCCTGCGTGGCCGTCGTCGCCAGGAGGAAGAAGACCGCACCGCCCTCAACGTGGCCCTGTACCAGGAGCGGGTTGCCGAACTGACTGCACAACAGGCTGCCGGCGTGCTCGATGCCGAGCAACTGGCGAGCGGCCGCGATGAAGCGGCGCGCGAGCTGCTGGCCGATACCGAAGAGGCCCAAGCGCCGCCCCAGGGCCATCTGGGCAAGGCACTGCCGCTGCTGGCGGCGGTACTGGTGCCGGTGATGGGGTTGGGGCTGTATCTGCATTTCGGCGCTGCCGAGCAGGTCGAGCTGACCCGCGAATTCGCCGAGGCGCCCAAGTCCATGCAGGAGATGACCAGCCGTCTGGAGCGAGCGGTTCAGGCGCAGCCGGATTCTGCCGAGGGCCTGTATTTCCTCGGTCGCGCCTATATGGCCGATCAGCGCCCGGCGGACGCTGCGCGAACCTTCGAGCGCGCGGTAGCCTTGGCAGGCCGTCAGCCCGAATTGCTGGGGCAGTGGGCGCAAGCCTTGTATTTCGCGGCTGACAAGCAGTGGAGCGCGCAGGTGCAGACGCTGACCGACGAAGCCCTCAAAGCTGATCCAAAAGAAGTGACCAGCCTGGGGCTGCGTGGCATCGCTGCGTTCGAGGGCGAGCGCTATCAGGAGGCTATCGATTATTGGCAGCGCTTGCTGGCGCAACTGCCCGAGGGTGATGCCTCGCGAGCGGCGTTACAAGGGGGGATCGATCGCGCCGCCGAGAAACTTTCCGCGAGTGTTGGCAAGCCTGCGCAAGCGGCGCCTGCAGCGCGTTTGAAAGTGCGAGTTGAACTGGCCGCGGCGCTCAAGGACAAAGTCCAGCCGGGCGATACCGTGTTCATTTTTGCCCGCGCCAGCAAAGGCCCGCCCATGCCGGTCGCGGCCAAGCGGGTGACCATTGCGCAATTGCCAATCGACGTCGAGTTGTCCGATGCCGACGCGATGATGCCGCAGATGAAACTGTCCGATTTCAGCGAAGTCCAACTGGTTGCACGCGTCTCGCGCGCAGGCCAACCGACCCAAGGTGAATGGGTTGGCCAGAGCGCGCCGCTGAGCAACCGCACTGCCGGCACTCAGCACCTGACCATCGACAGCCCCGACCGCTAAGAGAACCCCGTCATGAACAGCACCGTCCGCTTGACCCTGATCACCCTGGCCCTGGGTCTGTCTGCGTGTACGGTGCGCGAGCCGGTCGAGCAGCCATTGCCACCGATCGAAAGCGTACCGCCGCGTCCAGGCCCAGCAGTCAAGCCGCTACCGGGCAGTCAGCCGGGTACCCAGCCGAGCAAACCAGCGGCGATTCCCAAGCCGATGCCGCGTACCTCGGCCAGTTTCGCACCGCCACCGGGCGGCGCCAGCCACTGGGATCCGAAGCTGGGCGTGTATGTGCTGGAGAAGAAACCCAACACCTTCTACCGCCAGCGCACCTACTACCGCTATGACGGCGGCTGGAGCTGGTCGCTGAGCCCGGATGGGCCGTGGCAGGAGACCGATAGCAGTGGCGTGCCCGGAGGCCTGGGGCGTGCCTTCGCCCAATAGGGTGTCAGTCCCGGCCTCATCGCGGTGCGCCGCTGCGACTTGCCCCGCGATGAGGCCGGGATTGGCCTGCTAGAATTCGCTAACCTCCAATTGACTGTACTGACCACTAACCGCGCATAATCCCCCCTCGCATTGAGCCGGAGGGGTGCATGAGCAAGACAGTCCTAGTACTGGTTGAAACCGTCGACGATTACCTGCCATTGCTCGAACAGGCCGGCTACCGCCTGATTCGCGCGCCATCGCCACAACTGCGCGCCGACGCCATCGTGCGCCATGCCGGCGAGATCGATGCAGTCCTTACCCGCGGGCCACTGGGCCTGACCGCCGCTGAAATAGACGCCCTGCCCAAGTTGCAGATCATCTGCGTGATCGGCGCGGGCTACGAGCAGGTCGACTTGCCTGCCGCAGCGGCGCGCGGCATTACCGTGACCAATGGCGCTGGCGCCAATGCGCCTGCCGTCGCCGACCACACCCTGGCCCTGCTGCTGGCACTGCTGCGCGATATCCCCCGCGCCGATGCCAGTACCCGCCGCGCTGAGTGGAACCGGGTCATCAGCCCCTCGGTGTCGGGCAAGCGCTTAGGGATTCTCGGCCTGGGTGCGGTCGGGCTGGCGATTGCCAAGCGTGCATCGCTGGGTTTTGACATGCCCATCAGCTACCACAGTCGTACCCCGCGTGAAGACGTTGCATACAGCTGGTACGACAGCCCGCAACACCTGGCCGAGGCGGTCGATATTCTGGTGGTCGCCACCCCGGGCGGTGCCAACACCCACCATCTGGTGGACGCGCAGGTGCTTCAGGCGCTGGGTGCCGAGGGCTATCTGGTCAATATCGCCCGCGCCAGCGTGGTCGACACCCAGGCGCTGGTCGAAGCCTTGCAGCAAGGCACGATCGCGGGCGCTGCCTTGGATGTGTTCGATGACGAGCCGGCAGTGCCCGATGCGCTCAAGGCGCTGGGCAACACCGTGCTGACGCCTCACGTTGCCGGGCAATCGCCGGAAGCTGCACGCGATACCGTGGCCCTGGTGCTGCGTAACCTGCAGGCATTCTTCGCTGGCGAGTCGGTATTGACCCCAGTTCGTCCTTGAGCTTTTTCGTTTTCCGTCCGTGGAGCTTTTTGCATGCAACTTGAGATCTTCCAGGTAGATGCGTTTTCCGCCCAGCCCTTTGGTGGCAACCCGGCAGCGGTGATCCCCCTTGAAAACTGGCTGCCCGATGAGCTGCTGCAACGCATTGCCGAAGAGAACAATCTCTCCGAGACCGCTTATTTGGTGAAAAACCAGGCGGGCTATGACTTGCGCTGGTTCACCCCGACGGTGGAGGTCGACCTGTGTGGGCATGCGACCTTGGCGGCAGCCTGGGTGCTGTTCGAGCAGCTGGGGGAGCAGGCGAAGGTGTTGCGGTTCAATACCCGCAGCGGCGAGTTGCGCGTCAGCCGTGGCGCTGATGGCTTGCTGGCGATGGATTTCCCGGCCAAACAGCCGGTGGCGGTCGAGACGCCGTCGGGCTTGCTCGAAGCGCTCGGCTTGAGCCGCGCTCGCGGGGTCTATCGCACAGACGATTATTTGGTGGTGATTGACGATGCCTCGCTGATCGAAACCCTGGCGCCGGACTTCGTCGCGTTGGCCGGGTTTGATGTGCGCGGGATCGCGGTGACCGCGCCGGGCCGTGGGTATGATTTCGTCACCCGCTGGTTCGGGCCGCGAGTAGGGGTCAATGAAGACCCGGTGACCGGTTCTGCCCACACCTCGCTGGCGCCATACTGGGCCGAGCGCCTGGATCAGAGCAGCCTGAGCTGCGAGCAGGGTGGCGCGCGCAAGGGGCAATTGCACTGCCAGGTGCCTGGTAATGGCCGGGTGATCATCAGTGGCAAGGGCGCGTTGTATCTGCGCGGGACAATATTCATCTGACCATTGAGGCGGGTAGGCGCTTGGCTTGCTCCTTCAAGCGCTTCCCCGTACCGGCAATAACCGCTCGAATAAACCGCCACGCCCCTCTGCTCGCCCTCCAGGCAAGTGCGCTACAATCCGCCCCTTGTACCCAGTTCAATGATTTTGAAGGAAAACCATGACGTTCAAGGCGCCGGACAGCCTCTCCGAGCAGATCGCCCATTACCTGGCCGAGCGGATCATCCGCGGCGAGCTGGCGCCGGGCGAACGCATCCAGGAGCAAAAAGTCACCCAGGCCCTGAACGTCAGCCGCGGCTCGGTGCGCGAGGCGCTGTTGATCCTCGAACGTCGCCATCTGGTCGCGATCCTGCCGCGTCGTGGCGCCCATGTGACCACACTCGACGAGCGCAGTGTGCGCAGCCTGTGCGCGCTGATGGGCGAGTTTTACATCCTGTTGGGCAATGCCGTCGCGCAGAAATGGCGGACTGACAGCGACCTGCTGCCGTTCCTGGCGATTCAGCAGCGCCTGCAGCAGGCCTACAGCAGTACCGACATCAAGACCTTCGTCGCCGAAAGCTTTGCCGTGATGCGCGCCGCCTATCCGTTCGCCGACAATCCGTACCTGCAAGAAACCGTAGAAAACCTGCAGCCGGCCATGAGCCGCGCCTATTACCTGGCCCTGGATCAGCGCCAGGCGAACATGCTCGATTACCTCGAGCTGTTCTCGCGCCTGCTCGAGGCTGTGGTCGCGCGCGATCTGCCGCGCATCCGCGAGGTGCTGGTCGCCTACTGCCAGCGCAGCTGCGAGCTGGTGCTGGCGGCGTTGGCGCGGACCTGATCGATGCGCCTCAAGTGCATTCGCCTGGCCGGGTTCAAGTCGTTCGTCGACCCGACCACGGTCAACTTCCCCAGCAATATGGCCGCTGTGGTCGGGCCCAATGGCTGCGGAAAGTCCAACATCATCGATGCGGTGCGCTGGGTGATGGGCGAAAGCTCGGCGAAAAACCTGCGTGGCGAGTCGATGACCGACGTCATCTTCAATGGCTCGACCAGCCGCAAGCCGGTCAGCCAGGCCAGCATCGAGCTGGTGTTCGATAACAGCGACAACACCCTGGTCGGCGAATACGCCGCCTACGCCGAGATCTCGATCCGGCGCAAAGTGACGCGCGATGCGCAGAACACCTACTACCTCAACGGCACCAAGTGCCGTCGGCGTGACATTACCGATATCTTCCTTGGCACTGGCCTAGGCCCGCGCAGCTACTCGATCATCGAGCAGGGCATGATCTCCAAGCTGATCGAGGCCAAGCCTGAAGAACTGCGCAACTTCATCGAGGAAGCAGCGGGCATCTCCAAGTACAAGGAGCGCCGCCGCGAGACCGAGACACGCATTCGCCGCACCCAAGAGAACCTGGCGCGCCTGACCGACCTGCGCGATGAGCTGGAACGCCAGCTCGAACGCCTGCACCGCCAGGCCCAGGCCGCCGAGAAGTACCGCGAGTACAAGGCCTGCGAGCGTCAGCTCAAAGCGCGCCTGTCGGCCCTGCGCTGGCGCGATCTGGACCAGCGGGTGGGCCAGCGTGAAACCATCATCGGCGATCAGGAAGTGGCCTTCGAGGCCCTGGTGGCCGAGCAGCGCAATGCTGATGCGAGTATCGAGCGCCTGCGTGATGGCCATCATGAGCTGTCCGAACGCTTCAATCAGGTGCAGGGGCGTTTTTATTCGGTGGCCGGTGATATTGCCCGCGTCGAGCAGAGCATCCAGCACGGCCAGCAGCGCCTGCGTCAGTTGCAGGATGATCTGAAAGAAGCCGAGCGCACCCGCCTGGAAACCGAGTCTCACCTGGGCCACGACCGTACCTTGCTGGCCACCCTCGGTGAAGAGCTGGCGATGCTCGAGCCGGAGCAGGAAATGACCCTGGCCGCCGCCGAGGAGGCCGCCGCCACCCTGGAAGAAGCCGAGCTGGGCATGCACGGCTGGCAGGAGCAGTGGGACAGCTTCAATACCCGCTCGGCCGAACCCCGGCGGCAGGCCGAGGTTCAGCAGTCGCGCTTGCAGCAACTCGAATCCAGCCTTGAGCGGCTCTCTGAGCGCCAGCGCAAGTTAGGCGAGGAACGCGACCAGCTTGGCGCCGACCCGCAGGACGCCGCTACGCTTGAGCTGACCGAGCAGGTTGCCAGCAGCGAGCTGCTGCTCGAAGAGCTGCAGATGGCCGAGCAGGAGGTGGTCGAGCGCCTGGAAGGAGTGCGTGAGCAGCTCCAGCAAACGACTCAGGCACATCAGCAGTTGCAGGGCGATCAGCAGCGCCTGGGCGGTCGCCTGGCGTCTCTCGAAGCCTTGCAGCAAGCGGCCCTGGAGCCTGCCGCTGGCGCCGCCGACTGGCTGCGCGGCCAAGGCCTTGAGCAACGCCCGCGACTGGCCGAGGGGCTGCGCGTCGAGTCGGGTTGGGAGCTGGCGGTGGAAACTGTGCTGGGCGCCGACCTGCAAGCGGTGCTGGTGGATGACTTCACCCAGCTTGATTTCGCCGCGCTCGAGCAGGGCGATCTGCGCCTGCTGCTGGCTGTAGGCGAGGCTGCGCGGCTGCCGGGCAGCCTGCTGGACAAGGTCGAGGGGCGCACTGACTTGAGCCCCTGGCTGGGGCAGGTGCGTCCGGTAGAAAACCTGGAGCAGGCACTGGCTCAGCGTGCCGGATTAAGCGAAGGGCAGAGCCTGGTCAGTCGCGATGGTTACTGGGTGGGGCGGCATTTCTTGCGGGTCAGCCGCGCCGGTGAGGCCGAAGGTGGCGTGCTGGCTCGCGGGCAGGAAATCGAGCGCCTGGCCCAGGAGCAGCTGGAGCAGCAGGCCCTGCTCGAACAGCTGGAGCAGCAGCTTCAGGGGCAGCGCGAGCAACAGCGAGAGCTGGAAGAGCAGCGCGAGCAATTGCGCCGCCGCAGCCAGGATGAGAACCGCCAGCAGGGTGAGCTCAAGGCCCGCCTGTCCGCTGGCCGCGCCCGCGCCGAACAGTTGGAACTGCGCCGCCGTCGTCTCGAAGAAGAGCTCACCGAGTTGAGCGAACAACGCGCCATCGAGCATGAGCAGCTGGGTGAGGCGCGGCTGATTCTGCAAGAGGCCCTGGACCTGATGGCCCAGGATACCGAGCAGCGCGAGCAGTTGATGGCCCGTCGCGATACCTTGCGCGAAGGCCTCGATCGGGTCCGCCAGGAAGCGCGCCAGCACAAGGATCACGCCCATCAACTGGCGGTGCGCCTGGGCTCGTTGCGCGCCCAGCATGACTCCACCCGCCAGGCCCTGGAGCGTCTCGAGCAGCAAGCCGCGCGCCTGAGTGAGCGCCAGGAGCAACTGAGCCTGAACCTGGAGGAGGGCGAGGCGCCGCAAGAGGAATTGCGCCTGAAGCTCGAAGAGCTGCTCGAACGGCGCATGAGCGTCGATGAAGAAATGCGTCTGGCGCGCCTGCACATGGACGAAGCCGACCGTGAATTGCGCGACGCTGAGAAGCGCCGCACCCAGGCCGAGCAACAGGCCCAGTTGCTGCGCGGCCAGCTTGAGCAGTCACGCCTGGAATCCCAAGGCCTGGTGCTGCGCCGCACCACCCTGCAGGAGCAGTTGCTCGCCGATGGCTTCGACCTGCAAGGGGTGCTCGCCACCCTCGAAGCCGACGCCAGCGAACAGGGCACCGAGCAGGAGCTCGAGCAGGTCGAGGCGCGCATCCAGCGCTTGGGGGCGATCAACCTGGCGGCCATCGAAGAGTACCAGCAGCAGTCCGAGCGCAAGCGTTACCTGGACGCTCAGGATGCCGATCTGGTCGAAGCGTTGGACACCTTGGAAAACGTCATTCGCAAGATCGACAAGGAAACCCGCAACCGCTTCAAGGATACCTTTGATCAGATAAATGCCGGTTTACAGGCACTTTTTCCAAAAGTTTTCGGTGGCGGCAGTGCTTACTTGGAACTGACGGGCGAAGATTTACTCGATACTGGGGTGACGATCATGGCGCGCCCGCCGGGCAAGAAAAACAGCACGATCCACTTGCTGTCCGGCGGCGAAAAAGCCCTGACCGCCCTGGCGTTGGTATTTGCCATCTTCAAACTCAACCCGGCACCGTTCTGCATGCTCGATGAAGTCGATGCGCCGCTGGACGATGCCAACGTCGGGCGGTACGCCCGGCTGGTCAAGGAAATGAGCGAGACCGTGCAGTTCATCTACATCACCCATAACAAGATTGCCATGGAAATGGCCGATCAACTGATGGGGGTGACCATGCACGAACCGGGCTGTTCACGTCTTGTTGCAGTTGATGTGGAGGAAGCAATGGCCATGGTTGATACCTGATGAGCGAAGATAGGGCGTTTTCTGTAGGTAAAACCCCCTGTCATGTGCGACAGACGGTGTAAAGTTGCCTTTGGTCGTGCTAGCTTAATGTCACGTGTATTTTGCGTGGGTAAAACGCCTGTCAGAACATAGAGTTGGCGCCACGTGTTAAAGGGCTTTGAACCCTTTGTTTTCAAGCATATTTTTTATAGAGGCACGGGATTACATGGAAATCGGTCTGCGCGAGTGGCTGATCGTCATCGGCATCATTGTCATCGCCGGTATTCTTTTCGACGGCTGGCGACGCATGCGTGGCGGCAAGGGTAAGTTGAAATTCCGTCTGGATCGCAGCTACTCCAACCTGCCCGATGAAGAGGGCGGCGCCGAGGTGCTCGGCCCTGCACGCGTGCTCGAAGGCCAGCACAAAGAGCCCGAGCTGGACGAAACCGACCTGCCTTCGATGAGCGCCCCGGTGCGCGAACGCGAGCGTGAGCGCGAAGCCAAACCGGCCAAGGCGGCCAAGCGCGGCAAACGTGCCCATAGCGAGCCACAGCAGGGCGACCTGAACCTGGCGGCCGACTCGCGTGAACCCGACCTGTTCGCCGAGGCCGACGATGACTACGCCGCCGAGAACAGCCGCAGCAGTGGCTCGTCTTCGTCCAGCAACAGCTCGGTCAAAGAGTTGCCGCCGGCTGAAGAAGTGCTGGTGATCAGCGTCATCTCCCGTGATGAAGGCGGCTTCAAGGGCCCAGCCCTGCTGCAGAACATTCTTGAGAGCGGTCTGCGCTTCGGCGAGATGGACATTTTCCACCGCCACGAAAGCATGGCTGGCCACGGCGAAGTGCTGTTCTCGATGGCCAACGCGGTCAAGCCGGGTATCTTCGACCTGGATGACATCGACCACTTCAGCACCCGGGCGGTGAGCTTCTTCCTCGGTCTGCCAGGCCCGCGTCATCCCAAGCAAGCCTTCGATGTGATGGTTGCCGCAGCGCGCAAGCTGGCCCATGAGCTCAATGGCGAGCTCAAGGACGATCAGCGCAGCGTGCTGACCGCGCAGACCATCGAGCACTACCGCCAGCGCATCGTCGAGTTCGAGCGCCGCGCGCTGACCCAGAAGCGCTGATCGCTCAAAGCTGTAACACCCGAGCGGGCGGATCCTGCCTCGATCCCGCCCGCGAATGATTCAAGCGCAAGAGCAGCCCCGGGGCTGCTCTTTTGCTTTGCAAGAGAAGATGACCATGAACGCCGAATCCCGAATCCATGAACTGCGTGCCGAGCTCGATCAGCACAACTACCGCTATTACGTGCTCGATGAACCCAGCGTGCCGGACGCCGAATACGACCGCTTGTTCAATGAGCTCAAGGCGCTGGAAGCCGAGCACCCGCACCTGGTAACCCCCGACTCGCCAACCCAGCGTGTCGGCGGTGCGGCGCTGGCGGCATTCAGCCAGGTGCGTCATGAGATCCCCATGCTCAGCCTGGGTAACGCCTTCGAGGAAACCGACCTGCGCGAATTCGATCGGCGGGTGGTGGAAGGTCTCGATCAGCCAGGCGCGGTCGACTACAGCTGCGAGCCCAAGCTCGATGGCCTGGCGGTCAGCCTGCTGTACCGCGATGGCCAGCTGGTGCAGGGCGCTACCCGTGGCGATGGCAGCACCGGTGAAGACATCAGTGCCAACGTGCGGACTGTGCGCAACATCCCGCTCAAGCTGCAGGGCAGTGGTTGGCCGGCGGTGCTGGAGGTGCGTGGTGAAGTGTTCATGAGCAAGGCCGGCTTCGACCGGCTCAATGCCGCGCAAGCCGAAAGCGGCGGCAAGACCTTCGCCAACCCACGCAATGCTGCCGCTGGCAGCCTGCGTCAGCTGGATTCGAAAATTACCGCCAGCCGCCCGCTGGAGTTCTGTTGCTATGGCCTGGGCCAAGTGTCGGAAACTATCGGCGACAGCCATATCGGCATTCTTGAGCAGCTCAAGGCCTGGGGCCTGCCGATCAGTCGCGAGCTCAAGCACGCCGCAGGCATCGAAGAGTGCCTGGCCTACTACCGGGACATCGGTGCCCGGCGCAATGATCTGCCCTATGAGATCGATGGCGTGGTGTTCAAGGTCAACAACCTGGCCTCCCAGCGTGAGCTGGGCTTTCGCGCCCGCGAGCCGCGCTGGGCGATCGCCCACAAGTTCCCGGCCATGGAAGAGCTTACCGAAGTGCTCGATGTCGAGTTCCAGGTCGGCCGTACCGGTGCGGTCACGCCCGTCGCGCGCTTGAAGCCGGTGAAGGTGGCCGGGGTGACGGTGTCCAACGCGACCTTGCACAACATGGACGAAATCGCCCGCCTGGGCCTGCGCATCGGCGACACGGTGATCATTCGCCGGGCCGGCGACGTGATACCCCAGGTGATGCAGGTGGTGCTCGAACGCCGCCCCGAGGATGCCCGCCCGGTGCAGGTGCCCAGCCAATGCCCGGTGTGTGGCTCGCAGGTCGAGCGCACCCAGCTGGTCAAGCGCAGCAAAGGCAAGGAAACCACCAGCGAAGGCGCGGTGTACCGCTGCGTCGGCCGCCTGGCCTGCGCTGCGCAGCTCAAGCAGGCGATCATTCACTACGTTTCGCGCCGTGCCATGGATATCGATGGCCTGGGCGAGAAGAGCGTCGAGCAACTGGTCGACGAAGGCCTGATCCGCTCGCCAGCCGACCTGTACACCCTCAAGTTCGAGCAAATTGTCGAGCTTGAAGGGTTTGCCGAGGTGTCCAGCAACAAACTCCTCGAAGCGATTGAAAACAGTAAGCGGCCGAGCCTGGCGCGCTTCATCTATGCCCTTGGCATTCCTGATGTCGGCGAGGAGACTGCCAAGGTCCTGGCGCGCTCGCTGGGTAGTCTGGCGCGCGTACAGCAGGCGTTGCCGCAGGTGCTGACCTATCTGCCCGACATCGGCCTGGAAGTCGCCCACGAGATCCACAACTTCTTCGAAGACCAGCACAACCGCGACGTCATCCAGCAGTTGCTCGCCAGCGGCATGCAGTTGCAGGAAGAAGGCGAGCTGGCCGCGGAGTTCGCCGCCAGCACCACCTTGGCCGGGATGATCGCCAAGCTCGATATCGCCTCGGTCGGCCCGACCGGCGCTGAAAAGCTGGTGGCCAAACTCGGTAGCCTGGACCAGATCATCCAAGCCGATGGCATCGATCTGCGCCAAGCCCTCAATAGCAAACAGGCCGATGCCGTGCGCGAGTTCTTCAAGAGCGAGGCCAATCAACAGTTGGCGCGTGCTATCGAAGCGCAGTTGCAGGCATTTGGCATGCACTGGGCCAGCGAGAAGAAAGTGGTCGAAGGGCTGCCCCTGGCCGGGCAGACCTGGGTGCTCACCGGCAGCCTGGAGCGCATGAGTCGCGACATCGCCAAGGACAAGCTGGAAAGCCTCGGGGCCAAGGTCGCCGGTTCGGTCTCCGGCAAGACCCACTGCGTGGTCGCAGGCCCAGGTGCCGGCTCCAAGCTGGCCAAGGCCAGCGAACTGGGGGTCAAGGTGCTTGATGAAGACGCGTTTATCGCCTTCTTGGCCGAGCAGGGCATCAGCGTCTGACCGCCCGACGGGACAAGTCATTGAGAAATGATGGTTTTTTCTTGAGGCAGAGGTTGTAACTTCGCCTCAGACCGGTACAATGGCGCGGCTCGTCACATGGCGAGCAGCGTAGTGGTGGCCCCATCGGTCCCCCCGCATTGATTACCCGTTTACCTGGTCAGGCCCGGAAGGGAGCAGCCAAGGCGGGGACATCGAGTGCCGGGGTGTGGCTGGTGGGGCCGCCTCCATTTCAGGGGTCGGAAAACGCTCCGTCTCCTTGGCCTGATAGTGTTTTCGCCGCCTCCTTGCGAAGAATTTTCATCACTTGCCTGCGTGGTAGGTGGCTGATCGTGTCTGACTTTTCGCAAGTTTGCCTGCGAGGTGGCCGGTTCAAACGACGGCATCCCTAACGTCTAGCTCCGCATCTGACTGCGCTCAACAGCCAGCACGCCAGCAGCCGACAGTTTCAGCAGTCGCTGAAATTTCGGACACGCCAGATGGTCTTCCTCTGGACACGCCGCCGCATGACGCAGCCCCTTGCTCATGGCCTGCAAGCGCTTGATCCGTGCATCGATCTCGTCAGCCTTGGCCACTAACATTTCGCGGTTCACCTGCAAATCGACCAGCATGCTCGCCACTTCATCGAGCGAGAACCCGGCTGCCTGGCCCAAGGCGATCAGCGCCAGGCGATCCACCACGTCGGCAGCGAACTGGCGGCGCTGGCCCTTGCCTGCGAGCGACTTGAGCAAACCTTTGTTCTCGTAGTAACGCAGCGTCGAAGCCGGTACTCCGGTGCGTTTGGCGACATCGGCGATGTCCATGGGTGGTCCCTTGACTTGAAGTTGACTTCAACTTCTATGCTGCGCGGCATTGGGCCTTTCCGTCAATCTGCCAAGGGTTTCGCCATGACTGCTACTACCTTCATTACTTACATTGCGCTGATCGGTATCGGTGCCACGTTGGTCATGGACCTGTGGACGCTGCTGCTCAAACGGCTGGGTGTGGCCACGCTCAACTACGCCATGGTCGGGCGCTGGGCCGGGCATTTGCTGCAGGGGCGCGTGTATCACCCGGCCATCGCCAAGGCTGCGCCGGTCAGGCATGAGTTGGCCTGGGGATGGGCGCTGCACTACGCGACTGGGTTGCTGTTCGCAGCGCTGCTGGTCGGCCTGGCCGGGGAGGGCTGGCTACGCACGCCGTCCCTGCTGCCTGCATTGGGCTTCGGCTTGGCTTCGGTGCTGGTGCCGTTGTGTGTGGTGCAGCCGGCGTTTGGCGCAGGTCTGTTTGCCAACAATACTCCCACACCGTTGCGAAACTGCCTGCGTAGCCTGGCCACGCATGGCGTATTTGGTCTGGGCCTGTACCTCAGTGCGTTGGGGCTTTCAGTGAGTTGAGCCGCTGACGATCTGACCCGCAGCATCCTGGCTGGTGTAGCGCTGGACTATCCGTTCGACTTCTCCGGACTGCTTGATCCGCACCAGCGCCCTGAGCAGTGCCTGAGTGGGCAGGGTTGGATCGTTGCGCACCATGCAGCCCAACGATTGCTCCTCGAGCACGCTCTGTGCGCGCAAGCGCTGCGCTGCAGGGAGTTGGCGGTTGAACCAGTGCAATGACAATTGGTTGCTCACGGCATAGCGGTAACGTCCGGCCTCGAGCTTTTGCAGGGCGAGTTGCTGGTTGCGGCTGTCTTCGCGGCGCAGCCGGCCTTGGCTGAACAGCGGATCGAGGGTCGGGTAGCGATAGCCCAGCACCGTGCCGATGGCCTGTGCTGGCAATTGCTCTGGGTTGATGGGGGCCAGGTCGGCGCTGCGGCTGACCAGCAAATCGCGCTGCTGGATCAACGGCACGCTCCAGACGTAGTTGCCCGGCCGTTCGATCAGCCAGTGGGTGGCGACATAACAGCGCACGTCGATATCGCCGTCTTCAAGCGCCTGTTGCAGGCGCAGGCGAGCCATCAGGTGATACTCGGCGCGTACCCCGGCCTCGCGCGCGGCGGCTTGCATCAGGTCGAACAGAATGCCTTCGACCGGCTGTTGGTGCTCGATGCGGATCAGTGGCATGCTCCAGCTTTCGGCGACCGAGAAGCGCAGCACCGGCTGTTGGGCCAGGTTGTGAGTGGAGCACAACAGCAGGATCGCCAGGATTCGCCGCACGGTTTTCCTCCCTGATTACTCCCTAGGGTCTGAGCCTAGTCGTGCGTTGCTTAGCTTAGACGAGATTGGCCGGGTGCAATTTTGCCCCCGCTCCGCTAGCATTAGCGATCTTCCGCTCGTTCAGTTTGCGATGGTTTTTTAATGAGTTATCAGGTTCTTGCACGAAAATGGCGTCCGCGCTCGTTCCGCGAAATGGTCGGCCAGACCCATGTGCTCAAGGCTTTGATCAACGCCCTGGACAACCAGCGCCTGCATCACGCCTACCTGTTCACCGGCACGCGCGGGGTCGGCAAGACCACCATCGCGCGGATCATCGCCAAGTGCCTGAACTGCGAAACCGGTATTACCTCGACCCCCTGCGGCACCTGTTCGGTGTGCCGGGAGATCGACGAAGGGCGTTTTGTCGACCTGATCGAGATCGACGCCGCCAGCCGCACCAAGGTCGAAGACACCCGCGAACTGCTCGATAACGTGCAGTACGCGCCGAGCCGTGGGCGTTTCAAGGTCTACCTGATCGACGAAGTGCACATGCTCTCCACGCACTCGTTCAACGCCCTGCTCAAGACCCTGGAAGAGCCGCCGCCGTACGTCAAGTTCATCCTCGCGACCACCGACCCGCAAAAGCTGCCGGCGACCATCCTGTCGCGCTGCTTGCAGTTCTCTTTGAAGAACATGAGCCCGGAGCGGGTGGTCGAGCACCTGAGCCATGTGCTCGGTGCCGAGAACGTCCCCTTCGAAGAAGATGCCCTGTGGCTGCTTGGGCGCGCGGCCGATGGCTCGATGCGCGACGCCATGAGCCTGACCGACCAGGCCATCGCCTTCGGTGAAGGCAAGGTATTGGCCGCTGATGTCCGGGCGATGCTCGGCACGCTCGACCATGGCCAGGTGTACGGCGTCCTGCAGGCGCTGCTCGAAGGTGATGCGCGGGCGCTGCTGCAAGCGGTGCGTGATTTGGCCGAGCAGGGGCCGGATTGGAGTGGCGTGCTGGCCGAGATGCTCAACGTGCTGCACCGCGTAGCCATTGCCCAGGCGCTGCCTGAGGCGGTGGACAACGGCCAGGGCGACCGCGAGCGGGTGTTGAGCCTGGCTTCGGCGCTGCCCGCCGAGGATGTGCAGTTCTACTACCAGATGGGCTTGATTGGCCGCCGCGATTTGCCCTTGGCGCCGGACCCGCGCGGTGGCTTTGAAATGGTCCTGCTGCGCATGCTCGCGTTCCGCCCCGCCGATACCGACGACGCGCCGACCCCGGTGCTAAAGCCAGTGGGGATCAGCCAGGCCACAGCTGATTCTGCAAAACCGGTGGCAGCGCCAGCGTCGGTCGCTGAACCGCCGGCCCTGCCAGCGCCGGTCGAGGCGCACGAGCCCGTTGCAGCGCCTGTGACGGCGCAGCCTGCGGTGCTGGAGCCGGTTGCCGCGCAGCCGGTTATCGAGCCTGAGCCCGCGCCAGAGGCGCCGGTTGCCGTCCAAGAACCTGCGCCAATTGAGGAAGAGGTTGTCGATCTGCCGTGGGAGGAGGCGACAGTGCCGGCCGAGCCGGTGCTGCAAGCGCCTGCGCCAGTCGCGCCGCCTGCGCCGCAAGCCGGGCCGCCAAGCGATGACCAGCCGCCGTTCGATCCCTCTGCCTATGACGCTGTTGGCATGGATCGGGACGACGAGCCGCCGCTGGATGAAGATTACTACGCGCCCGAGTCTGATCCGGCAGGCTTCAGCTACCTGGATGAGTTGGCTGAGCATGTCCATGAGGCTGAAACCGCCCCGGTTGCCGAGCCTCTGCCAGCCTCCAAGCCGGCCACCGGTCTTGCGCTGCAATGGCTGGCATTATTCCCGCAGTTGCCTGTGTCCGGCATGACAGGCAACATCGCGGCAAACTGTACCCTGATCGCTGCCGACGGCGATGACTGGCTGCTGCACCTGGACCCAGCCCAGGGCGCACTGTTCAACTCGACCCAGCAGCGGCGACTCAACGAGGCGCTCAACCAGCACCTGGGCCGCACCTTGCAGCTGCGCATCGAGCTGATCCGCCCCGAGCAGGAAACCCCGGCGCAAGCTGCGGCGCGCAAGCGCTCGGAGCGTCAGCATGAGGCTGAAGTGTCGATCGAGCGTGATCCGCTCATCCAGCAGATGATCCGGCAGTTCGGCGCGACCGTGCGTCAGGATACTATTGAGCCTGTAGAGGCCCTGGTCAGCCAGGGCGATTGAACCGATATCCGTGCGGCCGGCAGCGTGCTTGGCCGCATCACATGACCCAATCGAGGTGTACCCCATGATGAAAGGTGGCATGGCCGGCCTGATGAAGCAGGCGCAGCAGATGCAAGAAAAAATGGCCAAGATGCAGGAAGAGCTGGCCAACGCTGAAGTGACCGGGCAATCGGGCGCGGGCCTGGTCAGCGTGGTGATGACCGGTCGTCATGACGTCAAGCGCATCAGCATCGATGACAGCCTGATGCAGGAAGACAAGGAAGTGCTCGAAGACCTGATCGCAGCCGCCGTCAACGACGCGGTACGCAAGGTCGAGCAGAACAGCCAGGAGAAAATGGGTGGCATGACTGCTGGCATGCAGTTGCCGCCAGGCTTCAAGATGCCGTTCTGATCCAGCGTTGCGCAAATGCGCTGTTTGATCTGACCTCATCGCGGGGCAGGCCCGCTCCTACACGTTTGCACAATTTCTGTAGGAGCGGGCTTGCCCCGCGATAGGGTCACAACGTCCAACAACGATGCCACGCTCAACGTGCCCGTAAAAGATAACGCAGCACGTTTTTAACTTGAACGGTTAGTTAATAAACTGACTTCAGCTGTTTTGCGACAACTCCACGGATCGTCGATAGGCCGCTGCAGTTGCCGCTTCGACCAAGTCGCGCAACTTCTCCCCATTCTCAAACACTTCAATCGCCGCCGCCGTCGTGCCATTTGGCGAAGTAACCGCCAGACGAAGTTCGGTGAAATCGGCATGCCGCTGCTGTTGCAAAGTTGCTGCGCCAAACGCAGTTTGTGCCGCCAGGGCGCCTGCTAATTCAGCAGTAAGTCCAAGTTTGACCCCTGCTTGCGCCAGTGCCTCGCTTAACAAGTGATAATACGCCGGGCCACTGCCGCTGATGGCTGTAACCGCATCGAGCTGGCTCTCTGTCGTGACCCAGGATGCCAAGCCAACCGCCTCGAACAACTGGCCGATCCTGGCGCGCTGACTCGCCTCAAGCTCATCGCCTGCATACAGCCCGGTGCAACCGGCTCCGGCCAGCACTGGAGTATTAGGCATGGCTCGCACCACCGGGCAGCGCTGCCCCAGGGCTGCACTCAAGGTCGCCTGGGTGACCCCGGCAGCCACCGAAATCACGCAGGCTTGCGCACATTGCCGATCGCTGAGCCCTGCCAGGGCCTCACTGGCATAAGCCGGTTTGACGGCCAGCACGATCAGCTCGAATGCCTCGTCGGGCACATCGGCCAGACGCGTATAACGACCGTCGCCGCCAGCGCCAGTTAGCCCCGGATCGACGATGCTCAACTGCTCGATCAAGCCTGTGGCCAGCCACGCATCGCCCAATGCAGCGCCCATGCGGCCATACCCAATAAACAGCGTTTTCACCGGCAAGTCCCCTTGGTTGTTGTTGTGATGTCTTTTCAGAGTAAGGGCTTTTTAAATATGGGTGCAACTGGGTGCAACCACAAAAAGCAAAAACAAAAAAGTGTTGAGGTTTTGGCAACTCGGTGACTGCGCAGTCGTGCGCACCGCTATGGCGCTATACGCAATTTCCGCTGTAAAACTTGAACCAAAACAGCGCATTTCCACTGTCTTCTGAAAATAATTGCGGGTTAAACGTTTAATCTGGGTTGTACCTTTTTTAGAACTTTCACTAAGATCCGCTGGCATGGGTGCAACCTGGTTGCTCTTTGCCTTGCTCCACCCTGTGCTCGCCGACATAACATCAAAAAAACGGAGACTCGCATGACGCCGTCCAGTGCAACCCCCACCGCGACCCAGGGGCGCGGCCGCGCTTTGGTCGCCAGCCTTACCGGCAGTTCCATCGAATGGTTCGACTACTTCCTCTACGGCACCGCCGCCGCGCTGGTATTCAACAAGCTGTTCTTCCCCAACTTCGATCCGGTGGTCGGGTTGTTGCTGGCTTACCTGTCGTTTTCTCTGACTTTTTTCGTACGGCCCATCGGCGGAGTGATTTTCGCCCACATCGGCGACCGTATCGGTCGCAAGAAAACCCTGGTCATCACCCTGTCTTTGATGGGTGGCGCCACGGTGCTGATCGGCTGCTTGCCGACCTACGAGCACATCGGCGTCTGGGCGCCGATCCTGCTGATCGCTCTGCGGGTGGTACAGGGCTTGGGCATCGGCGGGGAGTGGGGCGGGGCGCTGCTGTTGGCCTACGAATACGCTCCGGCCAAGCGTAAAGGCCTGTTCGGCAGCGTGCCGCAGGTGGGGGTTACCGTCGGCATGCTGCTGGCGACCATGGCGGTCAGCCTGATGGCCATGTTGCCTGAAGAGCAGTTCCTCAGCTGGGGCTGGCGAGTGCCGTTCGTGCTTAGCGCTGGCCTGGTGTTCCTCGGCTTGTGGATTCGTCACGGCCTGGATGAAACACCGGACTTCAAGAAGGCCAAGGAGTCGGGCAACGTCGCCAAGATGCCCCTGGTGGAAACCCTGCGCAACCACTGGCGTGAAGTGCTGATCGCCGCTGGCCTGAAGGTGGTGGAAACGGCACCTTTCTATATCTTCTCGACCTTCGTGGTCAGCTACGCGGTAAGTACCCTGGGCTATGACAAGGTCAGCACCCTGAATGCGGTGATGATCGCCGCGGCCGTGGCTTCGCTGATGATTCCGCTAATGGGCTGGCTGTCGGACAAGGTCGGGCGCAAGGCCGTCTACATCGGTGGCATCTTGCTGATGGCGGCGTTCATCGTGCCGTACTTCAAACTGCTCGATACGCGCAGCACCTGGGGCCTGATGGTCGCTACGATCATCGCCTTCGGCGTGCTCTGGGCGCCGATTACTGCGGTGTTGGGCACCATGAGCTCGGAGATCTTCTCCACCCGCGTGCGTTACACCGGCATCACCCTCGGCTACCAGTTGGGCGCAGCACTGGCTGGCGGCACCGCACCGTTGATCGCCACCTACCTGCTCAGCCGCTACAACGGTGACTGGCAACCGGTGGCCCTGTATCTGTTGGGCACTGTCACTATCGCGCTGATTGCGGTGCTGGCCGTGCGCTCACCCAAGCGCGACGACCAAGACCCAGCCCTGCGTGGGGCGGTCAAGTCGGCCTGAGTGACGGCCGGTGGAAAAGGCCCGGCCTGGCGTGAACGCGGGCCGGGCAGCCAGTGTCAATTGCAACAGCAGGTAGGACAGTTGCCGCTGCGCTGTAGCTGATTTGACGCTGCCTGCCTTGGCCGGTATAAACCGCCTCTCATTGAACTGTCAGGCCTTTCCCATGAGTTTCAGCCCCCTCATCCGCCAACTGATCGACGCCCTGCGCATTCTGCCGGGCGTTGGTCAGAAAACTGCCCAGCGTATGGCCTTGCAGTTGCTCGAGCGCGACCGCAGCGGCGGCCTGCGCCTGGCCCAGAGCCTGACCCAGGCGATGGAAGGCGTTGGCCATTGCCGCCAATGCCGGACCCTGACCGAGCAGGAGCTGTGCCCGCAGTGCGCCGACCCGCGCCGCGACGATACCCAGTTGTGCGTGGTGGAAGGGCCGATGGATGTCTACGCGGTCGAGCAGACGGGCTATCGCGGGCGTTACTTCGTGTTGAAGGGGCATCTGTCGCCGCTCGATGGCTTGGGGCCGGAGGCGATCGGCATTCCGCAGTTGATGGCGCGGATCGAGGAACAGGGTAGTTTCAGTGAAGTGATCCTGGCGACCAACCCGACGGTGGAGGGCGAGGCGACCGCGCACTACATCGCCCAGTTGCTCAATGAGAAGGGCCTGGTGGCCTCGCGGATCGCCCATGGCGTGCCGCTGGGCGGCGAGCTGGAGCTGGTGGATGGCGGCACCTTGGCCCATGCCTTCGCTGGGCGTCGGCCGATTTCGCTGTGAGGCTGTAGCGGCCTCTTCGCGGGCAAGCCCGCTCCCACAGGTAACGCATAGACCTTTAGCTTTGCGCTGTGTCTGTGGGCTGGGCGTCGAGTGATTTCCCACAGGCACCGCGCAGACCTTGAGCTTTGTGCAATCCCTGTGGGAGCGGGCTTGCCCGCGAAGAGGCCGTAACTGACACCCGTCAAACCTTCATCCGTGGCATCTCGATCCGGTGCTCATGCACCCGCCGATACAGGGTCGCCCGGGAAATCCCCAATGCCCGGGCCGCCTCCGCCGGCTTCCAGCGATGGCGAATCAACGCATCGAGCAGCACCTGTCGCGCCGGGCTGGAAGCACTGGCCTGGGCAGCAGGTTCGACCTCTCCACGCACCTCTTGCGGTAAATCCTCAAGCCGCAGTTGGCCGCCATCACACACCGCACAGGCATAGCGCAGGACCTGGCGCAATTGCCTGAGATTACCCGGCCAACGATAGGTCAGCAGCGCTTCCAACGCGGCATCGGCCAACATCACTTCAACGCCGCAAGCCTGCGCCTCCTCAGCCAGCATGCGATGAATCAGCCCGAGCCGATCAGCCCGCTCACGCAGGGGCGGCAGCTCGAAGCGGGCATTGGCCAGGCGAAAGTACAGGTCCTCGCGAAAGCGCCCCTCGCTGACCATCGCCGCCAAATCCCGGTGGGTGGCGCAAATCACCTGGATATCCACCCGCTCACGCCGCGCCGCACCCAGGGGCGCGACTTCGCCTTCGGCCAGTACGCGCAGCAGGCGAGTCTGCAGGCTCAGCGGCATATCACCAATCTCGTCGAGAAACAGCGTGCCGCCATCGGCCTGCTGCAGCAGCCCTTGCATGCCTTTGCTCGATGCCCCGGTGAAGGCGCCAGCGACATAACCGAACAGCTCGCTTTCGATCAGGCTTTCCGGAATCGCTGCGCAGTTGAGGGTGACGAAGGGGCCTGTGCGGCGTTGGCTTTGTCCATGTAGCTGGCGGGCAAACACCTCCTTGCCGGCGCCGGTCTCTCCTTGCACCAGCACCGCCAGGTTGCAGTCCTTGACCCGAGTGGCCAGGCGCAGGTGCTGCTCGATGCGGGGGTCCTGGGTGTGTTGCGGCGCCTGGGCGCGTGGACGCAGGCAGCGCGGCGCACTGACCCGGCCATACAGTTGCCAGCCGGGCAGGCGCTGGGCACTGGCGTCACTGGCGCGACGTAGCTGATCGAGGTCGAATAGCTCGCCGATATGTTCCGGCAACCGCCCGTGGCGCTCGAGCAAGTGCTGGCGTGCCAGGCTGTTGAGCGCCTGCAGGCGGCCATCGCCATCCCAGGCCAGCAGGTAGTCTGGCTGGCTCTCGACATAGCCGGGCGTGCCATGGGCGCGCATCACCCAGTGGCCCTGGCTGCTGTGCATGAAAAAGGCGTTTTCGATCTCCCGCGCGGTCTGCTCCACCAATTGGCGAATCAGATGTTGGCTGCGGCGGTCATCTGGCGATTGCAGGGCCGACACATCGACCACCCCGAGCAACTCGCCCTGTGGGTCGAAAACCGGTGCTGCGGTGCAGGTCAGGCCAATGAAGGCGGCGCGAAAGTGATCGCGCTTGTGCACGGTGACCGGTGCCTTGTTGGTCAGCACTGCCGCTACCCCGCAGGTGCCTTCCTCGCCTTCCGACCAGCAGGTGCCCAGGTACAGCCCGGCCTTGCGGCAGTCGTTGCGAATCGCCGCTTCCACCCGGTAGTCGATGGTCCGCCCTTGGGCGTCGGTGAGCAGTACGCAATAGTCGGCACCGCTCACCCGGCCATGCAAGCGCGCTACCGCGTCGCTGGCGATACGCAGGAACAGTTCGGCGCGCTCGCGGCATTCGTTGAGCAGGTTCTGCGAAAGGATGCGTGGCCCTTGCTGGGAGCCGGGGTCGAGACGGTACAGGTCCATGGACCGACGCCAGGAGTCGAGGATCAGCGCAGGCACCGGCGCCTGGGGCAGGCGATCGGCGTTCTTCACTACCCGGCTGACACAGTCGACATGGGCTCGGGAGTTCGCGGCAAGCATTGGGGCCTCCGGTTCTCGTGTTCTTGTCGTTATGCGGCCATTAAGCGCTTGTGGGCGAGCGGCGACAAGCGCCACGTGCTTGCCGGTGGCGCTGAGACGCTGCGTCTCAGCGTCTCGCCCAGCGCCTGGCCTGACCGGTACGCAGCGTCTCGCAGCGGCTGGCGCAGGGGCGGGTCTTGTCGCGCTGGAAGCGCTCTGGCTCGGCATCTGGCGCGTGTAGTTGCAAAGCTGGCACCGCACTTGCTCTAGCCCTGGCAAACAAGAAAATGAGGTGCGCCATGCCGCAACCCGCGCCAATCGTCGGGATCATTGCCAACCCAGCTTCGGGCCGCGACCTGCGTCGCCTGACCGCTAACGCAGGGCTCTATTCCAGTACCGACAAGGCTTCGGCCATCCAGCGTCTGCTCGCAGCCTTCGGCGCCACCGGTATCGCCCAGGTGCTGTTGCCAACCGATATGACCGGGATCGCCGCCGCTGTGCTCAAGGCCAGCGGCGGCCCAGTTGCCCGCGACCAGCATTGGCCGGCGCTGCAGGTGCTCGATCTGCCACTGACCCAGACGGTCGCCGATACCCGTCTGGCCACGCGCTGGATGGTCGAGCGCGGCGCCAGCCTGATCGCGGTACTGGGCGGCGATGGCACGCATAAGGCGGTGGCAGCCGAGGCCGGTGACGTGCCGCTGTTGACCCTTTCCACCGGCACCAACAATGCCTTCCCGGAGCTGCGCGAGGCGACCAGCGCCGGCCTTGCGGGTGGCCTGGTGGCCAGTGGTCGCATTCCCTCCAGCATCGGCCTACGTCGCAACAAGCGCCTGCTGGTGCGCGTGCCCGAGCAAGGCCTGTGCGAATGGGCCTTGGTCGAAGTGGCCGTCTCCCCACAACGTTTCGTCGGCGCGCGCGCATTGAGCCGCAGCGAAGACTTGGCAGAAGTGTTCGCCTGCTTCGCCGAACCCCACGCGATTGGCCTGTCGGCGCTCTGCGGGCTGTGGTGCCCGGTGTCGCGCCAGGCCGCTGAAGGCGCCTGGGTGCGCCTGCATCCCGGCGCTGAGCAGGCCCTGTTGGCGCCGCTGGCCCCCGGCCTGCTGCAAGGCTGCGGGATCACCGCCAGCGGCGCACTCACGCCCGGCGTCGCCTACTCATTGAGCCTATCCAGCGGCACCCTGGCCCTGGATGGCGAACGCGAGATCGAGTTCGCCGAACACGACACCCCCACCATCACCCTCGACCATCAAGGCCCGCTGACCATCGACGTCGAGGCCGTGCTGGCGCATGCCGCCCGTCATCACCTGCTGGCGGTACCGCGCGGTCACCGGCAGCTCCCTGCAAACCTGTGTTGAGACAACCCTGGAGAACAACAAGATGTCCACTCACCTCAGTTCCGAGCAATTGCTCCACGCCTATCAAGTGATGCGCACGATCCGTGCCTTCGAAGAGCGTCTGCATGTGGAGTTTGCCACCGGCGAAATCCCCGGTTTCGTTCATCTGTACGCCGGCGAAGAAGCGTCGGCGGCCGGCGTCATGGCGCACCTGCGCGACTCCGACTGTATTGCCTCCAACCACCGCGGCCACGGCCATTGCATCGCCAAGGGCGTCGATGTGTACGGGATGATGGCCGAAATCTACGGCAAGAAGACCGGCGTGTGCGGCGGCAAGGGCGGCTCGATGCACATCGCTGACCTGGAGAAGGGCATGCTCGGCGCCAATGGCATCGTCGGGGCCGGTGCGCCCCTGGTCGCGGGCGCTGCCCTGGCGGCCAAGCTCAAGGGCCGCGATGACGTTTCGGTGGCGTTCTTCGGCGATGGCGGCTCCAACGAGGGCGCGGTGTTCGAGGCGATGAACATGGCCTCGATCATGAACCTGCCGTGCATCTTCGTTGCCGAAAACAACGGCTACGCCGAGGCTACCGCGTCGAACTGGTCGGTGGCCTGTGACCATATCGCCGACCGCGCGGCAGGCTTTGGCATGCCCGGGGTCACCATCGATGGCTTCGACTTCTTCGCTGTGCATGAAGCCGCTGGCGCTGCCATCGAGCGCGCCCGTGCCGGCCAAGGCCCTTCGCTGATCGAGGTCAAGCTGACCCGCTATTACGGCCACTTCGAGGGCGATGCACAAACTTACCGCGCCCCGGATGAAGTGAAGAACCTGCGCGAAACCCGTGACTGCCTGCTGCAGTTCCGTAACAAGACCACCCGTAGCGGCGTGCTCAGCGCCGAGCAACTCGATGCCATCGATGCCCAGGTCGAAGACCTGATCGAGGACGCCGTGCGCCGCGCCAAAACCGACCCCAAGCCGCAACCGGCCGACCTGCTCACCGACGTCTACGTCGCCTATCCCTGACTCCGGCACAACAACAACGACAGGAGAATCATCATGGCAAGAAAGATCAGCTACCAGCAGGCCATCAACGAGGCCCTGGCCCAGGAAATGCGCCGCGACACGAACGTGTTCATCATTGGTGAAGACGTGGCTGGCGGGGCCGGCGCGCCGGGCGAGGACGATGCCTGGGGCGGTGTGCTGGGGGTGACCAAGGGTCTTTACCACCAGTTCCCCGGTCGGGTGCTGGATGCGCCGCTGTCGGAGATCGGCTACGTCGGGGCTGCAGTGGGCGCGGCCACCCAGGGCCTGCGTCCGGTGTGCGAACTGATGTTCGTCGACTTCGCGGGCTGCTGCCTGGACCAGATCCTCAACCAGGCGGCCAAGTTTCGCTACATGTTCGGCGGCAAGGCGGTGACCCCGCTGGTGATGCGCACCATGGTCGGCGCCGGCCTGCGCGCCGCCGCCCAGCACTCGCAGATGCTCACCTCGTTGTGGACCCACATCCCCGGCCTGAAAGTGGTCTGCCCCTCTTCGCCGTATGACGCCAAGGGCTTGCTGATCCAGGCGATTCGCGACAACGACCCGGTCATCTTCTGCGAGCACAAACTGCTCTACAGCATGCAAGGCGAGGTCCCCGAGGAGCTCTACACCGTACCCTTCGGAGAAGCCAACTACCTGCGCGACGGCGACGACGTGACCCTGGTGACCTATGGGCGCATGGTCCACCTGGCCATGGAGGCGGCCAACAACCTCGCGCGCCAGGGCATCGACTGCGAAGTGCTGGACCTGCGCACCACCAGCCCGCTGGATGAAGACAGCATCCTGGAAAGTGTGGAAAAAACCGGTCGGCTGGTGGTGATCGACGAGGCCAACCCGCGCTGCTCGATGGCCACCGACATCAGCGCGCTGGTGGCACAGAAAGCCTTCTCATCGCTCAAGGGGCCGATCGAGATGGTCACCGCGCCGCACACCCCGGTGCCGTTCTCCGATGCGTTGGAAGACCTGTACATCCCCACTGCGGCGAAGATCGAGGCTGCCGTGCGCAAGGTCATCGAAGCTGCAAGGAGCGCCGCATGAGCCAGATCCATACCCTGACCATGCCCAAATGGGGCCTGTCGATGACCGAGGGCCGGGTCGACACCTGGCTCAAGCAGGAAGGCGAGCAGATCAACAAAGGCGATGAAGTGCTGGATGTCGAGACCGACAAGATCAGCAGCAGCGTCGAGGCGCCATTCAGTGGCGTGCTGCGCCGGCAAGTAGCCAAGCCTGACGAGACCTTGCCGGTCGGTGCGCTGCTGGCGGTGGTGGTCGAAGGCGAGGCGCAGGAGGCTGAGATCGATGCGGTGGTACAACGCTTTCAGGCCGAGTTCGTGGCCGACGGCGGCGCCGATCAAGCCCAGGGGCCGACGCCGCAGAAGGCCGAGGTCGGCGGCCGGCTGTTGCGCTGGTTCGAGCTGGGCGAGGGCGGCACGCCGCTGGTGCTGGTGCATGGCTTTGCTGGCGATCTGAACAACTGGCTGTTCAACCACCCGGCGCTGGCGGCCGAGCGTCGGGTCATCGCGCTCGATCTGCCCGGCCATGGTGAGTCGGCCAAGGCCCTGCAACGGGGCGATCTGGATGAATTGAGTGACGCGCTGCTGGCGCTGCTCGATCACCTCGACATTCCCCGCGCCCACCTGGCAGGGCACTCGATGGGCGGCGCGGTCAGCCTCAACCTGGCGCGCCTGGCACCCCAGCGGGTGGCCAGCCTGAGCCTGATCGCCAGCGCCGGCTTAGGCGCGCAGATCAATGGCCAGTACCTGCAGGGCTTCGTCGAGGCGGGCAATCGCAATGCGCTCAAGCCACACATGAGCAAGCTGTTTGCCGATCAGGGCCTGGTGACCCGGCAGATGCTCGAGGACATGCTCAAGTTCAAGCGCCTGGAAGGCGTCGACAGCGCCCTGCGGCAACTGGCGGCGAGCATCGCCGAGGGCGATCGCCAGCGTCACGACTTGCGCGGGGTGCTTGGGCAGCATCCGGCCCTGGTGGTTTGGGGCAGTCAGGACGCGATCATCCCCGCCAGCCACAGCCAAGGCGTAGAAGCCGAATTGCTGCTGATCGACGGGGTTGGGCACATGGTGCAGATGGAGGCTGCCGAGCAGGTCAACCAAGCCTTGCAGGCGTTCCTGCGCAAACACTGAGTCACTTACGTGAGCCTGGAGACAACAATAATGAACGACCTGAGCCACACCCATATGCGCGCCGCCGTTTGGCATGGCCGCCATGATATTCGCGTCGAACAGGTACCACTGCCGGACGATCCGCCGCCTGGCTGGGTGCAGATCAAGGTGGATTGGTGCGGGATCTGCGGCTCGGACCTGCACGAATACGTCGCAGGCCCGGTGTTCATACCGGTCGAGGCGCCGCATCCGCTGACCGGGATCCAGGGGCAATGCATCCTGGGTCATGAGTTTTGCGGCGAGATCGCCAAGCTCGGCGAGGGGGTTAGCGGCTACGCCGTCGGCGATGCGGTGGCCGCCGATGCCTGCCAGCATTGCGGCAGCTGCTATTACTGCACCCATGGCTTGTACAACATCTGCGAACAGCTGGCTTTTACCGGGCTGATGAACAACGGCGCCTTTGCCGAGCGAGTGAATGTACCGGCCAATCTGCTGTACCGCTTGCCAGAAGGTTTCCCGCGTGAGGCGGGGGCGTTGATCGAGCCGTTGGCGGTGGGCATGCATGCGGTGAAAAAGGCCGGCAGCCTGCTGGGGCAGAACGTGGTGGTGGTCGGTGCGGGCACCATCGGCCTGTGTACCATCATGTGCGCCAAGGCGGCGGGCGCGGCGCAGGTGATCGCCCTGGAAATGTCCTCGGCACGTAAGGCCAAGGCCCTGCAAGTGGGCGCCAGTGCCGTGCTCGACCCCAGCCAATGCGACGCCCTGGCCGAGATCCGCGGGCTAACGGCGGGGCTGGGCGCGGATGTGAGTTTTGAGTGTATCGGCAACAAGCACACCGCCAAGCTTGCCATCGATGCCATTCGCAAAGCGGGCAAGTGCGTGCTGGTGGGGATCTTCGAGGAGCCCAGTGCGTTCAACTTCTTCGATCTGGTCTCGACCGAGAAACAGGTGCTTGGGGCGTTGGCCTACAACGGCGAATTCGCCGATGTGATTGCCTTCATTGCCGATGGGCGGCTGGATATTCGCCCGCTGGTGACGGGGCGCATTGGCCTGGAGCAGATTGTCGAGCTGGGGTTCGAGGAGTTGGTCAACAACAAGGAGGAGAATGTGAAGATCATCGTTTCGCCGGGCGGGCGCTGATCTCTGGCGTTTGATAGGGCCTCATCGCGGGGCAAGCCCGCTCCCACGCCAATCTGTGTCTAGCGCGAACTTGGCAGCGCTACGGTGCGCTATCGTGGGAGCGGGCTTGCCCCGCGATGAGGCCAGCCAGGCTGGCCCATCAATCAACTGAACGCACTCAGTATTCGCTCAGCGAAAACTCAGTCAGGCAGAACGTCGGCACACCGCCACCTCCCACGCCAATCTGTATCTAGCGCCAACTTGGCAGCGCTACTGTGCGCTATCGTGGGAGCGGGCTTGCCCCGCGATGAGGCCAGCCAGGCTGGCCCATCAATCAACTGAACGCACTCAGTATT